>JAUVIY010000163.1 GCA_030592625.1 Spirochaeta sp.
AGCCATATAACTTCGATGAGATGGTTGACATAAGGCTCCGCCCGGGACCCCTTTCGCCGCTGGTCCGAATGCCTTTCGGCGGCGAACTTCAAAGCCCGGTAGACTTCGGTATCATTCACCTTCGCGACCAGAAGGAGGGAGTCAGAAGGATGAGCACCGTATAAACTTCCAACCGCCCGGCCAGCATAGCCACACTGAGCACCCATTTGACGAAAGGATGATAGAAGGCGTAATTCATCGTCGGGCCGATCATGCCGAACCCCGGACCGATATTACCCACAGTAACCAGCGCCGTGGTGAAACCGGTGGTGATGTCGGTTCCGAACAAGCTCACGATTATAGTCACCGTCATCAGGCAGAAAAGGTAAAGCAGGACGAAACCGCTGACAGAGTAGAGAAAATCCTTTTTCACCGGCTCACCGTTGATCCGTATCCGGAAGATACCACGGGGCCTGGACATATAGCGCATCTCGTTGAGGGCAAGTTTGAAAAGGGCAACGATGCGTATCACCTTGGGTCCGCCGCCGGTAGATCCGGAACAGCCGCCGATGAACATCAGGAAGAACAACACGCCCTTGGCCGCCATGGGCCAGTGATCGAAATCGGCCGTGGCATAACCGGTTGTGGTGATAATGGAGGCGGCCTGGAAGCCTGCGAAACGCAGGGATTTTCCGAATCCTCCGTAAATATCCAACAGGGAGACGGTGATGATAAGGACTGAGACGGTGAAAATGGCCAGATAAGCCTTGAGCTCCGTATTTCGGAATAGGTCCCGGGAATTACCGATGAGAAGCTTGTGATAAAGACCAAAATTCATTCCTGCCATAATCATGAATATGATGATGACCCAGTCGATAAAGCCTGAATTGTAAGCTCCGACACTGGCATTCCTTGGTGAAAAACCACCGGTTGCCAGAGTGCCGAAGGTATGGGTGAGGGCATCGAAGAGATCCATGCCGCCAAACATGAGCAGCACGGTTTCAAGAACGGTCAGTCCCAGGTACAGCAGCCAGAGGATCTTTGCCGTCTGAGTAATTTTCGGAGCAATCTTATCCAGTGTGGGACCCGGCGACTCGGCCCTGACCAACTGCACGGCACCGACACCCAGGAACGGAAGAATGGCGACGGTCAGGACAACAATCCCCATTCCTCCGAGCCAGTGGGTCAGGGAACGCCAGAACAATATGGATCGCGGCAGAGATTCTATGGCGGTGAGTATCGAAGCCCCGGTAGTGGTGAAGCCGCTCATACTTTCAAAAAAAGCGTCGGTGAATGACGGGATAGCTCCGGAAAGTACGAAGGGGACGGCCCCTACGGCCGAGGCGGTAATCCAGCTGGCCGTCACCATCAGGAATCCCTCCCGAGTTCGCAAATGATGCTTCGAACCGTTCCTCGGCCTGGAGAACCACCAGAGAACGGCGCAGAGGATCGTGGTCAGAATGATGGTGATGCCGAAGGCCTCGGCCGATATCAAATCGCCGCCGAACAGGGCGATACCCAGCGGCACAAGCATGAAAAGTGAGATGAGCAGCAGAAGAAGGCTTATGACATGCAGGACCGGCGTGAAACGGATCATGATCCGGCGACCGCTTCCTCGAGTTTCTTCACCGCTTCACGGGGAGTAATCACCATCATGCGATCCCCTTCAGCCAACTGAAGATTTCCCCCGGGCAGCAGGTACTCCTCACCTCGGTTCACCATGAGAATCAGGCTGTCTTTGGGCAGTTTCAAATCCCTGACAACTTTCCCCACCAGCGACGAATTGCCGTCCAGAAGAAAATCGATGATTTCAAAATCACTGCCGGCGATAGTATGGATACTGCGGATATTGCCCTTCCTTAAAATGCGGAGGATGCTGTCCACCATCGTAATAATGACGCTGACGGTGACATTCACGCCCATTTCCCGGGCCATGCTGACATATGATGCCTTTCTGACTAAAGCGATTGTGCGGCCGACACCGTGATTTTTGGCATGCAATGCGCTTACCAGGTTTAATTCCTGACTCCCTGTAGCGCTCACCAGAAGATCGTAACCCTCCAGCAAACCCGTTTCAGAGACTTCTTCGTCGGAGATATCGGCGTTGGTTACAAGAGCGGAGGGATAGCTCTCGGCCAGCTCCCGGCATACGGCATAATCCCGATCGATGAAATGAACACTGCGGTTCGTCGACTTCCGTCTGAAACGTCCGATGAGTTTTGTCCAGGTTCCCGGAGAAGACACCGATCCGTTATCATCTCCGTTTCCCAGCAGGTAATCGGCGACGTAGCGCCCTATCCTGCCGCCGCCGGCAATTGCGATGCGCCGCAGCTCCCGTCGCCGCAGACCGGCTGCGGATATTATAGCGTCAGTTCCCTCGGGCCCGGCAATGACATAGAGCAAGTCGTTGGCCAGAACCATGGTTTCACCGGTGGGTATCATCGACTCTCCGTCCCGGATCACTAAAGGGAGAAGAAAGTCGCCGGTCAGGGAAGTACGGATATCTTTCACCAGTCGGCCCGCGAGGGAGCAGCCGGGATCAATGGTAATTGATGTCATGGTGAGGCCGGATTCGGTAAAGGGATTGACGGTTCCTACAGCCCCCCTTTCCAGGGAGCGGATCACCGCTCGGGCGGCTTCGATTTCCGGATTGATGATATGGTCGATACCGTAGAGGCGCTGCTGGACCATGCGGCTCGCCGAATAAGCGACGTTCCGAACCCTGGCCACGGTGACCGGCTCCGAGTATTCGGCGGCCACCAGGCTGCAGGCAATCATGTTGATTTCGTCGGATTCGGTGACGCTGACGAAGAAATCCGCCTGTTCAATTCCGGCTTTTCGAAGAACCGGAATGCTGTTGCCTTCACCGGTTATGACACGGCAGTCCAGTCGATCCGCCACACGGCGGGCTTCTTCAGGACTCTTCTCTATTATAGTGACTTCTTTGCCTTCACTGACCAGTTGGCGGGCTAATTGCCAGCCGACACGTCCGGCACCGAGAATGACTACATTCATCGGTGAAAAGCCTACCCCGGCTCGTACATCGTTGTCGAGGTACTTTTTTCCTGATCTGCAAGACTAAAAAAGCCGCCTCGATGCTTCAGGGCGGCCTTGATATCTTCCAGAAAACCCGATCGGCAGGCGTTATTCCGATGCGAGAACGGCCTGCGCCGCCGCCAGCCTTGCGATAGGCACCCGGTAGGGAGAACAGGAAACGTAGTTCAACCCGGCCTTGTAGCAGAATGCGATAGAAGAAGGATCCCCGCCATGTTCTCCGCAGATACCGGTTTTAAGCATGGGTTTTACACTCCGGCCCCTGACAACGCCCATTTCCACCAGCTGGCCGACGCCTGTGATGTCCAGGGACTGGAAGGGATCCTCTTTGAGAATCTTCTTCTCGATATACTCGGGAACGAAACCGGCCACGTCGTCCCGGCTGTAACCGAAAGTCATCTGGGTCAGGTCGTTGGTTCCGAAGGAATAGAAATCGGCGTAAGGCGCAATCAGGTCGGAGGTGAGGGCGGCCCGGGGTATCTCGATCATGGTACCGATAAGGTATTCCACCTTGGAACCGGTGTCTGCGAGAACCTTGTCGATTACTTTCCGGGCGTTGGCCCTGAGGATTTCAAGCTCGGCGGCAGTACCCACCAGGGGAATCATGATTTCAGGATGAACCGACACACCCGCTTCGGAAACAGCGACGGCGGCCTTCATGATGGCCTCCACCTGCATGTCGTAAACTTCCGGGTACGTGATTCCCAATCGGCATCCCCGATGACCGAGCATGGGGTTGACTTCCTTCAAGCCCTTTGCCCGCTCGACAAGCTTGTCGGCATCCTTGCCCAGTTCGACGGCCAGTTCCCGCACTTCAGCCTCGGTATGGGGCACAAACTCATGCAGGGGGGGGTCCAGCAGGCGTATGGTAACGGGCTTGCCGTCCATAGCCTCAAAAATCCCCTTGAAATCGTCGATCTGGAGATCGAGTATGGGTTTGATGGCCTCAAGGCGTTCTTCCAGGCTGTCGGCCACAATCATACGGCGGAAGGGTCCGAGCTTGCCTTCCTCGAAGAACATGTGCTCGGTCCGGGTGAGTCCGATACCTTCGGCACCGAATTCCACGGCCTTGCGGGCATCTTCCGGAAGATCGGCATTGGTTCGTACCATGAATCCGTCGGCGATACCGTCTCTTTTGGCCCCATGACGTATGACATCGGCCCATTTCAGCAGATCGTTCAGCTCTCCACCGAGTTCCGCCTGCTCCAGTTCCACGGCACCGGCGTATACTTCACCTTCCGAACCGTCGAGAGAGATAAAATCGCCTTCCTTGAAGACCGTTCCGCCCACAGTGAACGTTTTGGCCTTTTCATCAATGACAACATCCTTGCATCCGGCGACACAGGGAGTACCCATGCCCCGAGCAACGACTGCCGCATGACTGGTCATACCGCCGGTGGATGTCAGGATACCTTCGGCAACATGCATTCCCCCTATGTCCTCGGGACTGGTTTCCTTCCGCACCAGGATAACTTTCTCACCTCTGGCAACCCAGGCTTCGGCCTCGTCGGCGGTAAACACAACCTTACCCACTCCGGCGCCGGGAGAAGCCTCCAGACCCTTGGCAATAACGCTCAAGGACTTTTTCACTGATGGAGAGATCATGGGGTGGAGGAGTTGGTCCAGCTGTTCGGAAGTAATCCGATTGATGGCGGTTTCCTTGCTGATAAGTCCTTCACCAACCATGTCGACAGCCACTTTCACTGCGGCTCTGCCGGTCCGTTTACCGTTCCGGGTCTGGAGGAGGAAAAGCCGGCCGTCCTGAATGGTGAACTCCATATCCTGCAAATCGGCGTAATGTTTCTCAAGACGATCTTTCAGCTCGACGAGCTGCTTGTACACCTCGGCGTTGGTATTCTCCAGGGAAGTCAGGGGTTTGGGGGTCCGGATACCGGCAACGACATCCTCTCCCTGGGCATTCATCAGGTACTCACCGTAGAAGTAATTTTCACCGGTGGAGGGGTCGCGGCTGAAACAGACGCCGGTACCGGAGGTTTCGGACCAGTTTCCGAAAACCATGGACTGAACAGAGACGGCTGTGCCCAGGAGGTCGCCGATTTTGTTGATATTTCGATATTTAATGGCGCGGTCGTTGTTCCATGAGCCGAAAACCGCATTGACGGCACCCCAGAGCTGTACTTCCGGATCCTGAGGGAAACTCTCCCCGACGCTCTTCTCATAAACTGCTATATACCCGTCAACAACCTTCTTCAGGTCGTCGGCGTTCAGATCGACATCATTCTCGATGCCTTTGACTTTCTTGACTTCATTCAGTGCTTGCTCGAAATCGTGATGAGGAACCCCCATGACGACGTCGCCGTACATCTGGATAAAACGACGGTAGGCGTCCCATGCGAAACGGATATTGCCTGTATTTTTTGCAATACCGGCGACGGCCTTGGCATTCATCCCGAGGTTGAGGACGGTATCCATCATACCGGGCATGGAAACCGCAGCGCCGGAACGAACCGATACCAGGAGGGGATCGTTGGCGTCGCCGAGGGTTTTACCCATTTCTTTTTCAAGCTGAGCGAGGTTTTTTAACACCTGTGTTGTCACGTCTTCTGAATGAGACCGGTTATTCCGGTAATACAGGTCGCATGCTTCGGTGGAGATGGTGAAACCCGGAGGAACAGGGATGCCGAGGTTGGTCATTTCCGCCAGATTGGCGCCCTTTCCACCCAGAAGTTCCTTCATCTGGGCACGGCCTTCAGCCTTGCCGCCGCCGAAATAATAGACGTATTGGTTACTCATTGGGATTTTCTCTCTTTTTGTTGGTTAGTCTTGCCTAAAACTAAGATATGTATGGAGCTATGTCAACGAAACCATGTTCCGCAAACCCAAAAAAACCCGGCGAATCCGATGGATATGCCGGGTTATACTATCAGTTATCAAGCCGCCAGATAATCCTGAAGATACTGGCTCCTTGAAGGATGGCGCAGCCTGTCGAGGGCTTTTTTCTCGATCTGCCGAATCCGTTCCTTGGTAAGGTTGTAACGATCGCCGATTTCCTTGAGGGAATGAGGTTTTCTGCTGCCCAGACCAAACCGGTGGCGAAGTATGTCTGCTTCCTTCTCGGTGAGGGTACCGAGAATCGATTCGATGTCTTCGGAAAGGGAACTCATTAAAGCCTGCTCATCAGGTCCCTTGTAGGCGCCGTC
>JAUVIY010000102.1 GCA_030592625.1 Spirochaeta sp.
AGCCTTGGCGATTTCCACCAGCTGTCTTTCTCCGGGAGCCAGATTCTCCACTGCCGTTGACGGGGAATAATCCAGGTCCAGGGATTCCAGCAGAGCTTTCAGGGATTCATTCATCGTTTTTTTATTAATCAGAGGAGTTTTTCCCAGACTCGGGAAATCATTGATGTATATGTTCTCAGCTATGGAAAGGTTGGTAAAAAGATTGAGCTCCTGGTGGATGAAAGCGACGCCCCGACCGGTGGCTGCCCGTGGGTCGGCAGGGTAGTAACCTTCACCATCCAGAGTTATGGAACCTCCATCCTGCCCCAGAACACCTCCAAGAATGTTCATCAGGGTTGATTTGCCGGCGCCATTTTCGCCTATGAGTCCGAGAACCCGTCCTTCCTTCACTTCAAAGGACACACCATCCAGAGCGGTAACACCGAAAAAGTGCTTGCTTATGCTGTCGAATTTCAACTTGATGCCCATCAGGCCCTGCCTCCCGAATACCGTAAAACCACTCGCGATCGAGTTACGTCCAGAATTGCCGCCAACAGGATTACCAGACCTTTGACGATATCAATATAGAAAAACTTCAGATTAAGCAGATTCAGGGTATTGGACAGGAATATGAAAAATATGACGCCGAAGACAGTCCAGAGAACCTTCCCTTTCCCCCCGGCCAGACTGACACCGCCGATAACATTGGCACCGATGATATCCAGCAGCAGCGTACTGCCCAGGGTAGGACGCCCCTGCTCCAGGCGTGCCGAATAAAGAATACTGCCGACAGCCGCGCAGAATCCGCTGATTGCGTAAGCGGCAATGATGATTTTAGCCGTCGGAACACCGGAGATTCTGGCGGCTCTGGGATTGATTCCCGTGGCATACAAACGCCGGCCGTAGAGTGTCTTACTCATCAGGAGATGAGCTGCAACGGCGATAATTACCGCTACAATGAGGGAGTAAGCTATCGGCCCAATACCCCCGCGGCCCAATTGACTGAAACTTTCAGGGAGATGACGGATATTTTCACTTTTGGACAACCAGATTGCGACTGCACTGAAGAGCATCTGAGACACCAGGGTGACAATAAATGGCGGCATCCTGAGCCTGGCCACAGAGAATCCGTTCATGAGGCCGATAAGGACCCCTATAACCAGCATTACCAGTAAACCGACCGGAAGAGCCAGTGGGGAACCGGAAAATAATCCGCCTTTCACAGAGAGCAGGATTCCCCAGACAGGACTTTTGGAAAACAGTGTGGGGTCAACTTCCGAGGTCATGATGATAGCCCCCATGATACTGGATAAAGCCATAATGGAGGTTTGGGATAAATCGATCCCGGCAGTTATAAGAAAGAATGTCTGCCCGATTGCGATAACCAGAAGCGGCCAGGTATTCGACAACACATTTTTCAGGTTGTAAGGGCTGAACACCCGGGGAATGAACGGAAACAGAACAAGCAGGTAAAATATGGTGAGATAAAGAACGAAGAACTCCGACTGGAGCAGCTTTCTTCCAATTATTTTGACACTTCCGACCCGGCCTGTTTTCAGCTGATCGACCTCGGACACCTTAAGGTACCTCTCTTACACATTCTTCGAGATGCCACCAATCAGGAGAGCACCTCGTTATCAATCCGGCCCGTACGGGACATGCCGTACGGGCCGGTTCACGCGGGCGGAAAACTTCCGCCCGAAATACTGATTCAATTTCTATTGTACAACGACCTGAAACTATTCAGCAGCGAGGAGTTTACATCCCCACATATCCATTTCACGATCAGCCATATTGCCCTGAGTGAGGGCGAAACCATCATCATACAGCCATTCGTTTGGTGTACCTTCGCCGCTATCAATAGCGGCCAGCATTGCATCCAGCAGCATCTGAGCTTCAGCAAAGACGTCCTGAACACCTGTGGCATCTACATAACCGTCTTTCTGCAGTGAGCATGCGGTTTTATCACCGTCCAGACCGGCAAGAAGGATATGATCCGGATCGCCGATTTTCTGCCATTTACCCAGGGGGGCCAGAACCGATTTGATAACGGGATACAGGAAGTCGGATGAAGTGAAGAGAAAATCAATGTCCGGATTGGCCTGCATGGCACTCTGCAGATTGGCCAGAGCGGTGTTGGAGTCCCATTTGGTTGGTATTTCAATTGGATCACCGGTCCACAGATCGGGATACTTCTCGATAACGTTGTAGAAACCTTTTCGACGGCCGACAGCATTGGGATCGCCAAGATCACCAACCATAATGGCGGGAGTGACTTTCCGGTTCAACTTCATGGCTTCCTGAGCTATATATTCGACAGCCTGCTCAGCAATGGCTTCATTATTGGCAACAACTACCAGAGCGTCGGCACTCTTGTCTGCAGGAGGCCGATTGAAGACACCGATCGGTACGCCGGCTTCGTTGCATTCTTTGGCGATCGTTACGGCACTTTCACCGTCCTGAGGGATAATAATGACACCATCAACACCTTGAGTAATGGAGTCTTTTACCTGTTCGAGCTGACGGTTGGCATCTTCATTGGCGTTTTTCTCAATAACCTTGATGCCTTTTGCCGCCAGGGTTTCGGTAATGGCGCTATGTCCGGCAACCCAGAATTCAGTTTCCAGATCCTGAAAACAGAATGCAATGGTGATTTCATCACTGCCTCCATCCGATCCGCCATTGGCGAATACAACGGGTACGATGAATGCCGCTAAGATAGCAAAGATGAGAATTTTTTTCATTTCTCGATTCTCCTTTTTGGAATATTGATTCATTATCAATCCTCAAAAAGTCGCTAGAAAGGGGTTATTTCTTATTAAAACTTCGGTTTTCTTAACCTTTTTTTCATAAATTGATCTGGAATCTGTCACATCAGTCATTTTCAAGGAATGCATACTTCGTATCATCCCAGGCATGAAACGAACGAGGTTCCCATTCCAGAGCGGGAAGTTCGAGCTCAACACCGGTCCCGCCTCGGGGGAGAATGCTCACTCTGAGTCCGTAGGATTCACCGAAATGAAGCTGAATCCGCTCATGAACATTCTTCAGGCCGATATGACCGCCTGAAACCCCGCCGGAAAGACGCCGATTCACATCTTCCAGTTTCTCCGGCTCAATCCCGACGCCATTATCGGACACTTTAAGGGTGATTCTCTCACCATCCCTGAATCCGCTGATATGCACTGTCCCTGGACTGTCCCTCGGCTCGAATCCATGGTGGATACTATTCTCCACCAGAGGCTGAAGGATGAATTTCACGGTGTAAAGATCCAGAATACCGGGATCCACATCTTTTTTCAGATTGAATCGGCCTCCGTACCTCAGGGACTGAAGGGCCATGTACAAATCAATATGCTCCAGTTCCCGCCGGATTGTAACGATATTATTTTCTTTGCCCAGGCTGATCCGGAACAGTTCGGCCAGGAGCCGAATCATCTCCGGCGCCCTCTCATCTCTGAGCTTAATCATGTAACGAATCGTTTCCAGGGTGTTGTGAAGAAAGTGAGGGTTTATCTGCGCCTGCAATGCGTTCATCTGAGTATCCTTCAGACGAACCTCCACACCCCGACGCTCCATTTCCTGAAGGTCGCGAAGCTTGGCGACAAAGGTATTATAGTACCCCGCCAGTTGTCCCACTTCATCGCCGCTGGGTACATCCAGCCGGGCCTCCAGATTCGCATCCCCCTTCGCAATCTCCGCAAGCTTCTCCGACACGTCGACGATGGGCCTGCTGATACGCCGACCCAGGGCCATGGATATGAGCAGGGAGATCACCGCAGCAGTACCGAATACGAATAACATGATGTTTCTGAGTATGGTGAGGCCGCCGTAGAAATCGTCTTTATAAGAACCCACAACCAGAACCCAGTTCATATCCGGTATGAAACGGAAAAATGCAATATGCGTCCTGTTCCGTCCGTTTGCATCCACCGAGTCATATTCGATACGCCCATTCTTGCGAAATACCATTTCAACAAATGCCGGTGATTGAGACCAGTACAGCCCTTTGAGGTCGGGGTGTATGATAACGCTGCTGAGAGTGTCAAGGACAAAGGGGAAGCCCTGCCGACCCACCGTTATCACTCCGAGTTCATCCTCCAGCATTGACAGGTCAACCTGTCTCTGAGCGACAAACACCGCACCGATATCTTCGCCCCATTCGTTGAATATCTGTTTCCAGGCTGTGAAGTACCATTCCCCTGAGAAGTAGTCCCGACCGTAGAATGTACCATGACGGCGAACCAGAATATCCCAGGGAGATCCTCCTGGAACCAGACGTCCGATTTCCCGGCTTCCATTATCATCCCGGATTGTTGTGGTGATTGCGACAAGACCCTCCGGCACTCTCTGGTACAGTGTCACCTCACCTCCAGTTCTTTCGCTGATAAAATCCACCAGATCTCTGTCGGCGAAGACAGGCTTACCGTTTAATTTCATAGTGGGGATAGTCAGTGGTCTGGCCAGATCAGTCAGATAATCCACTGCCGCGATAATTTCAGTTTCCCCTGACTGAATCGAAAGGTTCTCCCCCAAGAAGTATTCGGCAACAATGAGATCTTTTCTTACTTCATCCCTCCGGTTCTCGATTCTGAGCTCCACGATTGTCTTGATGAAATCAGCAGTGGAGGACAAATCACTATCAACCCGTTCTGTTATGAGAGCACCAACCCGGGCGTACAGCAGCATTCCGGTTATTAAAAGCAGGGCCGCAAACAGAATGCCGTAGGCCAGCATGAGTTTGGTGGCTATCCTTCTGATCATTCCGGGGGTCTCACTTCCCTGCGATAATCACGGGGTGTCATGCCGGTACGTTTCTTGAATATCTCGCAGAAATATTTCTGATCCGGATATCCCGCAACTGCGGCCACCTCATACACCCTCATTCCGGTTTCCCGAAGCAGCTCCCGAGCCTTATCCAGCCGAATACGGGTTAAATATTCCTTAAAATTGACTCCCGTCTCCGACTTGAAGAGCCGGCTGAGATATGGTGAGCTGACATCCAGTTCATCGGCGATAGTCTCCAGTCCCACATCTTCGGAAAACCGTGTCTGGAGGGCCTCAACAGTGAATCTTACCAGGCGATGACCCGATTTATCTGACACTTTGGACGTCGCCTCAAGACCGGACAATGCCCGATCGTAGAAAAGATCCCTCATATCTCCGATTGTTCTGGATGAAGCCAGAGCATCGATAATGTCGTCGATGTTCCCGAGAACGGCCTCGGGAGCATAACCCCGTCCACGAAGCACATGGTCCATTGCATAGAAAAAATTCCGGAACCACGCTTTCAATGGCGCGGCATCCCGGGGACAGGCTTCCCGCATAAGTGAAAATATCCGATCGGTCCGATTGATAAGAGTGGGTTCATCCCGGGAAGACATAATGTCAATAAATCGTTCGGCTTCACCCTGATATTCAGGAAGATTAAGCGGCCTCTCGTCCCTGATATCATTCCCGGTAATCAGCCTGTTTTTCCCCAGGTACAGTGCATGTCCCAGGAGCGCTCGAGCTTCAGATCCCGATTCGGCAATATCCCGGAGACTGACGGCAGGTTTGCCTACCGCTGCCGTAAAACTCATATTACCGAATTCCCGCCCACGCCAGCGGATTTCCAGAAATATCTCGTTAACAGATAGGGTGATATCAGCAACCGGAGCAATCAGGAGCAGAGCCATTCGGTCTTCATTGAGAGATGTCGCTACCAGATCACAGTCGATACCATCCAACTCTTCCAGGAATCCGGGAAGTATTCCGTGCCATCGTTCCCTGAGGGAACTGTCGGTACCTGATGGAGAAGGATCGAACATCATCACAATACCGCCGGGAAAAGGGTGCTCAAGAATGGCAGGAATATCCGATGCATCCCCTCCTGTCTCAATAATACTCCGGAGAATCTCTCGAAGTCGGATTATCCGGCTCCTTTGCCTGTCGGCGGTATCGTTCCGTTCCGCATCAAGAGCATACTTCAGCCTCTTGAAGACATCTACAGCGCGGTCCTCTCTTAAAGGTTTCAGGAGATAGCTGAATACTTTGTGTTCAATAGCACTGCGTGCATATTCAAAATCATCATAGCCGGAAAGGATTACCACACGGGTTCCTGGATACCGGATTCGTATCCGGGCCGCGAGGTCAAGACCGCTCATTTTCGGCATACGAATATCTGCAAGAACGACATCGGCGCCATCTTGCTCCAGCATATCCATAAGCTCAGACCCATCCCGGGCGGTCCCGGAAACCCGGAAGCCCAATGATTCCCAATCCATGGTTTCGGCCAGTCCCCGGCGAACCATTTCCTCATCATCGGCAATCAACAGTGAATACATATTACTCCTGAGGTTCTTTCAAAATTACCATTTTGCAAGAACCTCGTCATGGGGTCGAGAGAATTCCCGCCCCTGCAGGATAGCATTTCAGTGTCTTGAGTCAAAGCTTATTTTCTTTTCATACTTTTCTTTATGACACAAACCGCCATTCATTCTGAATATTGGTGTGTTTATATGGTTCTTGCTCTTTTATTTTTCATTCTTTATATCATTATATGAAATTCACTGGTTTACATGAATGTTGACACCTTTTATCCTCAGAGTCATGAAAAGAGAGGAAATCTGGGGCATTGCCAGACATGTCTGGAAGACCGGTGCCGAAGCCCTTACCAATCTCGAGAAAACTGTTGATTCTGCAGCTTTCGTCTCTGCGGTAAAGCTGATTGCCTCGACAAAAGGACGCATCATCACTGCGGGAGTCGGTACATCCGGAACCGCTGCAAAGAAAATCGCCCACTCCCTGTCCTGTGTGGATTGTCCTTCGTTCTTTCTGGATCCGGGGGATGCAGTTCACGGAGCTCTGGGTTCTGTACAGAAAAACGACGTGGCCATTCTTATATCGAAAGGCGGCGGCACCCGGGAGATTCTCAATATTATCAGCGCTCTGGAAACCAGAAATGTTTCCATCATCGGAGTCACCGAAGAGTCTGAGTCAATTCTGGCCCGGCATTCCAGCCTGCCCCTCATTATCCGTGTGGTCAAAGAAGCGGATGAGTTCAACATGCTGGCCACAACCAGCACGATGGCCGTAATCGCTGTTTTCGACGCCATCTGCATTGCCCTGATGCCATATACCGGCTATACCCGCGAGCAGTTTGCGATTATTCATCCAGGCGGTGCCGTGGGACAGCGATTGTCGGCAGGAGAGGAATCGGAATGAAAGCTGCATTATTCGAAGGCCCTGAAAGGCTGGTCGTACAGGACATGCCGCTGAAAAAATGCGGTCCCGGAGACATCATAATTAAAATTTATGCCTGTGGAATCTGTGGTGGAGATGTCCGCAATTTCTACAACGGCCTTAGACACGGCATAACGAGCCAGGTTATGGGGCACGAGTTCAGTGGCGTTGTTCACGAAGTCGGTACCGAAGTGAACAGTTACAAGACAGGAGATCGGATTGCCGCGGCTCCTGATGTGAGTTGTGGAGAATGCTATTACTGCAGGCGGGGATGGGTAAATCTCTGTAACAACCACAAAATGATCGGAACTCATTGGCCCGGCGGCTTTGCCGAGTTTATTCACATACCGGCCTTCGTCCTGGCAAGGGGCTTTCTCCATCATATTCCCGAAGGAGTGAGTATGAAGGAAGCCTGCCTGTCGGAACCGGCCTCTTCAGTTATTGCAGGAATGGAACGGGCTCAATTCGGTTCAGGAGACAGTATTCTCATCCTTGGAGATGGTCCTATCGGCTGTCTTCATATCGAAACGGCCCGAGCCCTGGGTGCTGCAAAAATCATAATTTCAGGAAATTTGAGACGCCTCGAATCCCTGGAAAAATTCCATCCTGACCATATCATTGACGCCGGCAGAGAGGACGTTCCCGGCAAGGTTCGTGAGTACACCAATGGATTAGGAGTGGATCTGGCGATTTGTGCCAACCCGGTGGCGGCAACTCAGGAACAAGCCGTTCAATCGCTGCGTAAACGTGGACGAGCTGTTTTGTTCGGCGGTGTGCCCAGGTCGGCGCCTATGACAACACTGAACAGCAATACAATTCATTACGACGAACTGGAAGTTGTGGGCGCCTTTTCCTATGAAACCAGGCACCACCTGAAGGCCCTTGAGGCCATTCGGACAAAAACTCTCAATCCGGAATTGTACTTTACCAGGACCCTTTCATTGGACAACAT
>JAUVIY010000303.1 GCA_030592625.1 Spirochaeta sp.
GCCATGTTCGATGAAATCGACGATTGGCTTGAAGATAAATACGGCGGCAGTTATCCGCTGCATCCGAACCGGACACGGCGAGGTGGAACGGCCAACAAGGAAATGGACGGCCTGTTCAATATCGGGGCCGATTTCACTCCCGGGTATGGCAGCCGCCTGGGTCGCGGTTATATCGTCCGGGTTAGAATGTCCACCCTTGAACATATACCTGCCGATGTACGCGAATCCATCAAGATGGATGTTGAACGCATGGTGTGTGAAAAAATGCCTGTGGTTTTCCCTGGAAGGGATCTTCGCCTGGAGCGGGACGGCAGTCTCCTCAAGATTATCGGGGATTTCAGCCTGGGATCGGTTCTTGAAGAGTAGAAAAGTTGCAGATGAATAAGGACTGATTCTATACTTATTGATATAATAAGCCACTTAAAAACAGGAGGGAATATGCCCGGTCGTGTTTTGTTATTGATCAAAGTCTTCAGGATTGAACTTGAAGAAGCGGAAAATAATGTTCTGACATTGCTGGAGTATTATTCACAGCGATTTAAATGCCGTGAAATCACGGCATACGTCTGGAAGGAAAATCGTGCTTTACTCAAGAAAGAGATTTCATGTGTAGAGGAACTTGTAAAGGATCTTGATGAATGGAAGCCGCCTGATAAGACGGATCCTCAGGAGGTTCTTGTTGAGCTGAGTTCGTATCTTAAAGACCTGGTAAAAAAACGGGGTTATCCGGAACTCGTCAATCTCGTAATAGACAGGATCAGTACAAAAGTATCAAGATATCTGGAATAAGGAAGGTTCATGGACGTTCAACTCAAAGAACTGATCGACAAGATCAAAAATGATGGTGTGAAAAGCGCCGAAGAAAATGCGGCGCGGATTATTGCCGAGGCAAATGATCAGGCATCCTTGATTGCCGGAAAAGCTCAGGAAAATGCCGCTTCGTTGCGAGAGACCGCGAAGGCCGATGCCGAAAAAACGGAGCGCAGCGGTCGCGAAGCTTTACGGCAGGCCGGACGGGATCTTGTTCTCACGGTAAAAGGGGAAATTGAGGCATTATTCGGTAAGGTTCTGGAAGCCGAAACCGGCAATGCTCTGAACAGCGGTCTTCTGGCCGAGGTGGTGACCGCTGCCGTTAAATCGTTATCCGAATCAGATAAAGGCGGCATCGATATACTCGTTCCGGAGAATAAACTATCCGAGGTTGAGGCTGGATTGGTATCCAGGCTGGGATCCGAAATCTCATCGGGTCTTGAAATCAAGCCGTTCAAGGAATTGGATGCCGGCTTCCGTGTGTCAAGGAAAGACGGATCGGCATTCTACGATTTCTCCGAGAAGGAAATCGCCGCCATGCTCGGCCGCTATCTGAATCCCCGATTGGCCCGGCTGCTCTCGGAATAGGGGGCGCTTTTTGGCCGCATATTATTACGTATCCGCTTCACTTCCCATGCTGACCGATCCTGATCAGAAACCGCCGATCTCAAGCGAGGAAATGCTTGATGTATGCCGGCGTCTCATTGCAGAAGGGGATTACAGTGGTTTGTTGGAATCGACACTGAATCCGGACGATCCCGCCGCTCCCGGTATTTGCGGTTCATATCGTGCATGGGAACGAAGCCTGCGCAACGATCTGGTTCTGCTCAGGGCTGCGGAACAGGATTTGAATCCTGAAGACTACATCAGAACCTCAGAACCTGTTTCCGGCACTTCCGACGTTGCAGCGGAATCCATGGCAAAAGATTCGCCGCTTGAGGCGGAGTTATACCTGGACGGCTGCCGATGGTCGATTATCGACGAACTGACGGTCGGGCATTATTTCGATATTGAATTTCTAAGAAGCTACAGAATGAAGCTTCAGATTCTCGAACGTCGTGCAATGTTCGAGGAAGAACGCGGCTTTGCCGCATATCACGATCTTTACGCCCGTGTGCTCTCTGCATCGGGTACTGAAATCCCGACAGGGGGCAATAACGTATGAGTACAACAGGAACAATAATCGGCATCAACGGGAATATGGTTTCCGTCAAGGCTGATGGCAACATCATTATGAATGAGGTTGGTTACGTCATAAACGGAGATAAACGCCTCAAGTCCGAGGTGATTCGTATCCGTGGAGAAGTGGCGCAGCTTCAGGTTTTCGAAATTACAAGAGGTATAGGAATCGGAGACAAGGTTGAATTTTCCGGTGAAATGCTGGCTGTGGAACTCGGCCCGGGTCTACTGGGCCAGGTTTATGACGGCCTCCAGAATCCTCTGCCGAAACTGGCGGAAAAGGCCGGATTCTTTCTTGAGCGTGGTATATACCTTGATGCCCTGGACAGAGAGAAAAAGTGGGAATTCAGTCCTTCGGTCAGTGTTGGTGACAAGGTAAATGCCGGGGACTGTCTGGGGATCGTTCCTGAAGGTCAATTTAAACATAGAATCATGGTCCCCTTCAGTCTCAAAGACGAGTACACCGTAAAAAGTATAAAGCCTGCAGGATCCTACCCGGTGTCGGATACCGTCGTCGAGGCTGAAGATCTTCGAGGGGGAACGAAGTCTTTCACGATGGTCTTTGAATGGCCGGTAAAGAGACCCATCACACTCTTTGAAGAGAGATTGAAACCCGTCGAACCATTGGTTTCCAAGGTTCGCCTGATGGACACGTTCTTTCCTGTGGCAAAGGGCGGCACATATTGCATACCCGGTCCCTTCGGTGCCGGCAAAACCGTTCTGCAGCAGATTACCAGTCGTCATGCAGATGTGGATATTGTGATTATAGCAGCTTGCGGGGAGCGGGCCGGTGAAGTTGTGGAAACGCTGAAAGAGTTCCCTGAGCTCATCGACCCGAAGACCGGTAAATCGCTGATGGAACGGACCATAATTATTTGTAATACTTCTTCAATGCCTGTGGCGTCCCGGGAAGCATCCGTTTATACCGCTGTTACCTTAGGAGAGTATTACCGGCAGATGGGTCTGGACGTTCTTCTCCTGGCCGACTCAACCAGCCGATGGGCTCAGGCCATGCGTGAAATGTCCGGACGTCTTGAGGAAATCCCCGGTGAGGAAGCGTTTCCCGCGTATCTCGAATCGACCATTGCGTCTTTTTATGAAAGAGCCGGTATTGTCCGGCTGCATAACGGAGATGTCGGGTCGGTAACAATTGGAGGAACAGTCAGTCCTGCCGGCGGGAACTTCGAGGAGCCGGTTACTCAGGCGACTTTAAAGGTTGTCGGTGCATTTCACGGTCTGTCCCGGGAACGATCCGATGCCCGAAAATATCCGGCTATCCACCCGACGGATTCATGGAGCAAGTACTCCGGGATAATGCCTCCTGATCATGTGAAATACGCCCATGACATACTGGCCCGTTCCGGTGAAATAGAAGCCATGATGAAAGTTGTCGGTGAAGAGGGAACAAGTCTTCAGGATTACGTCATCTTCCAGAAGGGTGAATTCCTTGATGCGGTTTATTTTCAACAGAACTCCTTCGATCCTGTTGATGCTGCCGTGACACCTGAACGTCAGATTAGAGTTTTCGGGCTGATATTAGTGATTCTGGCCGGCGAACTGGATCTGAGCGACAAGGAAGAAGCCCGCCGCTGGTTCTATCAGCTCAGACAGAAATTCCTGGATTACAACGGCGTCGAATGGCTCAACGACGATTTCATTCGCCTCGAAAAAGAAATCAGGGACATGGTGCAGACCAAGAGCATCGGCACCGACAAACGTGCTGCCGCCATTTTAGAGGATGTAAAGTCATGAGCAAGGTTTAC
>JAUVIY010000036.1 GCA_030592625.1 Spirochaeta sp.
AAAGGTAGTCCCGCACATCGGGATTCAACAGATCGATGAAGAACTGATTTCTGCCAGGAGAAGGCGTACGCCCGGGAGCACGAATCATCCACTCAGGATGACTGCGGTACAGATCGGAGTCTTCACTGATCATTTCCGGTTCCACCCAGATGCCGAAATCCAGACCCCTGGAGCGTATTTTATCCGCCAGACGGCCCAGTCCTTCGGGAAGCTTTTTCCTGTGGGCAAACCAGTCGCCCAGTGATGAGTCATCTCTATCCCTCCTGCCGAACCAGCCGTCGTCCAGAACGAAGAGTTCCATACCGGCGGAAGCGGCTTCTCCGACCAGGGCCAGGAGCTTTTTCTCGGTGAAATCCAGATACGTCGCCTCCCAGTTATTCACCAGGATGGGGCGATGCCGGTTTCTCCATCCAGGGGGAATGATGTGATTGTTGATCA
Source organism: Spirochaeta sp. (assembly GCA_030592625.1). GTDB lineage: Bacteria > Spirochaetota > Spirochaetia > DSM-2461 > DSM-2461 > UBA2779. The sequence goes on from JAUVIY010000036.1 coordinate 439, forward strand.
GCTTGTGAAAATTGCCGCTGAGGCCGTTCAGACCGTCGCCGGAAAAGCTGAGTACGGCTTCCGGGGTCTGAAAGGATGCGCCGGGTTCCAGTATATAGCGGAATCCATCGGGATTGATGCCGAGCTGGATGCGGGTGAGGGAATGGGGTGAGCGTTCCACCGCACAGCTGTGATTGCCGGAGTAGATGAGAGATGCCCCGTAAACCTCACCCTGACCGGTGGAAGTACCTGGAGCGGCGAGGGCGATAAAGGGTGAATGATCCGAGGAACTGGCCCCTTTCCGGGAGCTGATTTCGGTCTTCCCCGGCCCGAGGCTGCGGCGATTGATGTGTCTCTCCCGGATCCAGGCACCGTCAAGGGTGATGAGTTCCCAATCCGGCAATTCCAGATCGAGGCAGACGCTCATAGCTCTTTCCAGGGCGATGCTTGAGCCGGAGTCATTCACGAATCGGGCGCTGCGGCATATGACATCGCAATCGGCCAATGGGGAGTAAGAGAGAATGAGGCGGACACTCAGGACCGGGTCTTCCAGCTCCAGCTCCAGAGTGAAAACATCATTTTCGCTGGTGGCGGCGACGCAGACGGCAGCGGAAGGCAGTCCGTCCAGGGCCGGTTTATTACGTAGTATCCGATGGCTTTTATACGTAAAATCGAAGGTTCGGTCGCCCCCGGAGGAAACCGGAATGCAGGAAGGGTCACGGTAGTCACCCTTGCCGGGGCCCGAATATTCCAGGCGAGTGGTTTCCAGGACGGTTCGGGGATGATCCGCAGAGTAATTGGTTTGATTGGCATGGGCCATATGGGGTGAAGGAAGAAGATTCTTTCCCGGCACATCGGCCTTCAGCTTCCTACCGTAATAGATGCCCAGAGGGTGACCGGTATCGCTGATAGCCATGATGTAGCTGGTATTATCCGTTCTCAAATGAAAACTGCGGGTATCATTATCATAATGAATCATAATTGAGGATGATGATGCTTCCCCGTCAGTCTGGCAAGCCGCCCCCTACGATGAGTTTCCTGGCTTCCCTGAGAACTCCCCGCCACAATATTTCGTCGGAAACGGACATGGAGGCCCATTGCTTGAACTGTTGGCCAGACCTGATTCTACGAGATTCTTAACGTGTTTTTCGGTGAGTTTGACAATGAGGGTGCCTGAAGTCTTGTCTTTGCAGGCGATATATCTGCCCCGGACCCGCAGACAGGGAAACCCCATCATTGTACCGGGTTGTACTTCACCGGCGTTGATGAATTCATCAGCGAGTTTATCGAAGAGGGTACGATCGATATCGGCCATATCTCTCCTTACCTAAAAAATAAGGAAATTTTCATAGATTTCCAGACCTGGCGGGTTGTTGGGGTAAAATATCTTTTGAATCGCATGATACAATAGTAATCAAGGATATCCCCGATCTGGAGGTAGCTTCTCATGGATCAGGACACCACATGTCGACAGCTTCTGGAAAAAGCTCTCAGCGATCTCTCGCGCGAGCGTGATCGCGCCGATCAGCTTCAAGGGTTGATTAATCATGATTCCGAGACTGGATTGATGATGCGTCACATGCTGGTGAGGAGGATGAACCATCTCATCGGGACCGGGAATGAACGCTTCGCTTTCGGGATTCTCCGCCTCGACCGTAATTACCAGCGGATCCGTCACTCCCGGGACAAACTGAAAGTGCTGCTCTATGTTACCGCTGAACGGATTAAAAGGGTTATGGGTGAGGGCAATCTCTATCAGTCCGACAGAGGGGATGAGTTTCTTTTCATCCTTCCTGTTTCCAGGGGCGAGGAAGGAATTTCGAAAAAAGTGACGGAAATCATGGAAGCGGTACGGATGTATCACAATCCCCCCGCTTCGGACATCCGCTTTGGCTGTAATGTAGGTGTTGCGATTTACCCCGACCATGCCGTAACCATCAGTGAGCTGGAAGAGAACGCCGAAATCGCCCTGGGTATCCACGAAGAGGTCCGCTGGGGAGGTTATCTCTACTCCCCGGAAATTGGCGCTAAATATCATGAAAACAATACCCTTGAATCCATACTTCGGAACGGAGTCATGGACGGATTCAGTGGATTTCATGTGGCCTATCAGCCACTGGTGGATGTTAAGGGGGGTGTTATAGGATGTGAGGCCCTCATGCGCTGGGATGCCCCGGGCCACGGTGCGGTGTCGCCGACCCGCTTCATACCCCTGGCCGAACAGAGCGGCCCTATCGTTTATCTGGGTAAATGGATTCTCTACCAGGTTCTCAGTCAGGTGAAAATCTGGCGGGAAACCCTGAAACCCGATCTCTTCGCTTCGGTAAACATGTCCCTGGTACAGCTCGAACAGCCGGATTGTGTGGAAATGATTACCCTTGCCATGAATTCCCATGATCTGCAGGGACAGGCTCTCCAGCTTGAGGTGACCGAGAGCGTCCTGATGGAGAATCCCGAGGTGGTCCGTCAGAATCTGCTGGCGTTCCAGCAGATGGGTATCCGCATCATGCTTGACGATTTCGGCACGGGATACTCAAGCCTGGCCATTCTGAATACCTTACCGATCAACACTCTGAAGATTGCCAAGGAAATAATCGATGACTTCCCCGGCGATACCAGGAGTGTGGAAATCGTCAGGGCCATCATGAGCATCTCCGAGAGCTTCGGATTCACGACCCTGGCCGAAGGTATTGAGAAAGAGGAACAGTACCGCGGGCTTGTCGGCGAGGGAGTCGATGTTCTGCAGGGATTCCTGTTCAGTGAGCCAATTTCTGCGGCAGACTTCCAGAACCGTTATCTGTCTCCCGTCTGATACCTTTCATTCAGCAGGAGGTCTCTGGCGGTTTTCAACCGTCTGAACAGGGTGGCATCCCCGCCCCTGTCAGGGTGGTATTTCCTGGAAAGGATTCGAAACTTGTTTTTCACTTCTCGCTTTCCAGGCCTCTTTTCATCATGCAGCTGATTAAAACCGAGCATCAACAGGGCTTCGATCCTCAAACCCTGACTTTCCGGGAAGCTTCCGTAACGTTCGATGAGCCGGCTCAAAAAGAGACTCCAGAGATTTTGCCATTCGATTTCTCCGAATCCGGCCAATTCGCCTGCGCGTTTCTTTGATTTCGGGAAGATAAAATCGTCCCAGACGGGATTGGCTCCGGACGGATGATGAATCCTTTCCAGTTCGGCCAGCATTCTTAAGGTCCGGCGGCGATGATCCGGTAATTCCCGCATCCCGGACATAATCGCCCTGTCCCGTTCGTCCCGCCATCGTTGGCGCTCTTCAAGCCATGCTTTTTTGACGGTGAGAAAAAGTGGAAAAAAGGGATCTGTCGGCAGCCTGTATGTACGGTAAAACAACTTCATGTTTTCAGGTTTGATTCGAGCCTTATTGAGGAGGCTGTAGCAGCGTCGGCTGATCCTCAGTTTCTGGAGTTTTTCCGAGGACATGAAATGATCCCAGAGGAGACGGTGCCTGGAATCCCGAACCAGTCCCCGGGGCTGTGCGTCCAGAAGTGATGCCAGGGTGTAATATCTTCTTCTCAGGCGGGACATAATTCAATAATGATATACTACCAGTCCGGAGGTTCGATATGTCACGAAAAACCGTATTCTTCCTGTTTCCGGCGTTGCTGACCCTGCTGCTGCTGAGTGCATGCGCTCCTGGCAGCGGTTCATACTCCCCGGTTGACAGGGCTAATTTCCTTGCCGGGATATGGCACGGGTGGATTGCACCATTCACTCTCATTATCGGGCTGTTCAACAAGTCGATCCGGGTATATGAGACTTTCAATACAGGCTGGTGGTACGACTTCGGCTTTTACATCGCTGTGATATCAGGATTCGGCAGCCTTTCCCTGGCCCGGGGACGCAAGCACCGGCATAAGCGGCGGGATGACGATTGAGTTATAATGATGCTTGCGCAACGATGAGCCGGCACCTAGACTCAGGACATGGCTGATAAAGACTGGATCGAAGAAATCAGAGTCCGCGGTGCTGAAGCCGTCGACCGGGTCAAGGAACTCTTTGCCGAAGGCAATGTTCGCAAAGTGGTTCTTAAAAAGGAAAACGGGGACATCCTGTTCGAGCTGCCATTAACCGCCGGTGTCCTTGCCGGAGGTGCGGTTACACTTATGGCACCGGTTATTGCGGCAATCGGAGCTGCAGCGGCCTTCCTGGCCCACGTTCGCATCGAGATTCATCGGTCGGAGGACGAAGACGACGACGAACCAAACCGCGAGTCGGAGGATTAAAGTCAATGCTTCAGCGTTACATCACCATTTTGTCCATAAGCGGGATCTGGATATAAGGCTTGAACCGGTATGACCTCTGGCGCTTCTTCGGTTTTCTTCCCGAAGCACCTGAAGAGGCTTACACCGGAGACCCGGATCAGGCTCTTTCATCACTGAAATCCGAATCAGATCCTATCGCTTCATTGTGCTCAATCGCCTTTCGCTTTTCACGGATTGACCATCTCAAGGAAATCCTGACAGCTGAGGATTGGGATGACTCCGCCGACGGTCTTCTATACCGGGCGAGGCTCCGTTTTTTTCGTGCTCTTGCCGAGAATCCCGAATCACCGGAAATCAGGCTTCTCGATGAGGCCGCCGCGGATTTCAGGCGGGCTGCGGATCATCTCTCCACATCCCGGGAGGCGTTAGCCGGTCTGGTGAGAATCTACGCCCTGGTTGATGGAACCGGAGCCGCCCTGAAGGCTCTTCGGCGCCTCGAACACAGCGGGGGCCGCCTCGCCCGTCCGGCGGCGGCCGGAGCTTACCTGTTTCTGGCGGAGCTGCCGGGAACCGAAGCGTCTGTCCATCGGAAATACCTGCGCCGGGCCTGTCGTCACTTGCAGCGTTCGGAATACAGCGATGAGATCCGCCTGATCCGGCTGATCATCCACTCCCAACTGGGAAATGCCGATAAAGCCCGCCGGGGATGGGCGGATATGGCGAAGAAGGGCTCGCCCGAGGCACAAATTCACCTGATTCGGGATGACATCAACCGATGGACTCAGAACCGTCATAATGAAAGCAAAGACAGGCTGTACGGTGAACTTTCGGACTACAGGCGGGTCAGGCCCTCGGACCCCAGGGCTTTCATGTCTGAAGGTGATCTTCTGCTGGCCGAGGATCCCGAATCGGCACAAATGGCCTGGAGGAGTGCCCTGGTTCTCGACGATCGGTATGCCGAAGTCTGGCAGCGTCTCGGAGATTTGTACAAGGATAACTGGGACAGGGGTGACGATAATTTTCGGACCACCTGGCTGGATGCGGCCAGTGACGCCTATATCAAGGCTGTAACCCTCGAACCTCTGAATCCGTTATACAGACTGGCCCTCGGTATCGTGGAGCGGGAAGCCGGACGTCCGGCCAGGGCCATCGGAACCCTCCTGGGAGGCCTGGCTCTGGTTACGGACGATCCGACTTTCAGACGATGGCTCGCGATGAGCTGGACAGATCTGGCATACTCTACGGAACTCTCTCCCTCGGCCCGATCAGCCGCAGCGGGCCGGGCCCGGAACGAATGGGGGAGGCTGCTTACTAAGGGGTACAGGCACCCCTACGACATTATGGGGCTTCTTCGGTCCCTGGCTCTTGAAGCGGCTGGAGAACCGGAAAAAGTGAGCGGACTCGAGCCGCAGTTATCTTCACTGACGGCCGAACTCATTCGGGTTTACCCCCGGGAGAACTCGGCGGATCTGATCGGTCCGGCGGAAGACCTGATAAAGGCAAACCTACCGGATAATGCCCGGGTTCTGCTGGATCGTGCATCGGAATACCATCCCGAACATCCCGGTCTGCTGGCAGCCCGGGGAGCCATAATACGGGGAACCGATCCCACCGAATCCATGAAGCTCTACCTCGATGCCGCGTCTGCCGCAGACTCGGGTAGTCCGGAACATATCGATTGGCTTTTGAACGCCTCTGATATGGCTGTTGCAGCGGACAGGTCAGATGAAGCCGAATCCATTATCCATTCCGGACTGGTCGATCATCCCGGGAATCCGGTGCTGGTGAAGAGATTGGCTGAGAAACTGGTATCCGAAGACCGAATCTCTGAAGTGTCGGACCTTTATCTGAACGCTTTATTGAGAAATCCGGATGACCATAACCTCCTGGAAGATGCGGTTTGGTTTACCCGGAGTATCGGTATGCAGGATCTGGCCGAATCCATGCTCCGGAATGCCCTCGGAAGAAATTCGGAAGACGGGCGTATCTGGAATCAACTGGGTGTCCATTTCATGGAAACCGGCTGGGACGAAGTGTCCGATTCAATGAAACCCTCATCTCTTGAAGCAGCCGTAGCGGCATATCGCCGAGCTGTCGAGATCATTCCGGAAAGTCCTGTTTTCCTCGGTAATCTTGGTGATGCCTTGAGGCAATCAGGGGAGTGGACTGAAGCCGCCGAATTACTGGAGAAGGCGGTAGAGAGCGGCAGCGATACCGGAGAAGACGCATTTGCCGTCAATTCCCTCGCAAGACTCGAAGATGAGCGGTCCTATACAGCCGGGGGTAGCGACTCCTCGGCCGGCGACTGGGAAAAATCGGGACATCATTATCGCCGAGCAGCAGATATCGGTGACAGGAATGCCGATTTTCAGCGTGATTATGCCTGGTGGCTTTACCGTGAACGAAGGCTGGAAGACTCCATCGATTTCTACCGCCGTGCGGCGGAGATTGACCCAACGGACGACAGTCTGCCTTACGGGGAATCGGCCTGCTGGTTGGAGTTCGGGAACGAGAAAGAGGCGCTGGAGGCACTGGAACGGGCATTGAAAATCAAACCTTCGAATCCCATACTGCTGGCGGACAAGGCTGATATGCTCGGAGCTGCCGGACGGGCCGAAGATGCCGAGCATCTTTATCGCGATGTGATTTTAAAAAGCGAAGAAGCCGCCTGGGCCTGGGAGCGTCTGGCGGAGTTCCGGGAAAGCCGTGCTGAAGAGGCTGAACCGCCTTATGAAGCGCCGGTTTTAAGCCTTGACGGTCCTGAGTGCTTTAATGCGGACTCACTCATAACCGGCAATCGTTCCCCGATAGGCGATCGATGGCGCCGCCTTGCTTTAAAGGCATGGGATAAGGCTCTGAAAACCGACCCGGAAAACTGGAAATTCAAGGCCCGGTGCGGGGCGGCCTGGATGGCTGTGGGCCGCCGGGACAAGTCCCGGGATCTTCTGAGCCAGGCACCCGGTCATGCCGATTCCATGAACCGACTCGGCAGATTGGAACTCATCGATGCATTGAAACTGGCGGACCGGAATCTATGGAACTCATCGAAGATCCACCTCTCAGTCGCCGTTGAGCTGGCCCCTCTGGAAGCATCATACCATGCGGATCTGGGTTACTGGCATTACCTCAGGAACAATCGGGAGAAGGCATTGGAGGCGTTCCGGCAGGCCGCCGACAGGGCTCCCGAGAACCCGGAGTATGCGGCCAATGCCGGAATATGCGCCTATGCATCCGGTTCCTACGATGAAGGGGCCGCGTATCTGAGGAGGGCCCTGACCATGAGGGACTGGGAAGCCGAGTGGCAGAATGCCCTGGGGCTCAGCCTCATGGCATCAGGATATCCGGACGACGCTCTGGAAGCCTTCAGGTCCGCATGTCTGAGCGATCCGCAAAGTGATGTATATCCAGCCAATCTGGCCATGGCCCATGAGAGCCTTCATGCGCCGGAAGGACCGCTGCAGTAATATTTTTTGTTATCCCGGGGATTTCTTTGCTTGTTTTCCTGGCTGAACAGGATTATGACCCTGGGAGGCCGTGTAGGAAAATTCCCCACTAAAAAATTCTTTTGTTCTGAGTCCTCAATGCGTCTGAATCAATACAGGAGTATCAATTTTTAGCGCAGTTATAAATGCTTCAATGCTTTGAATCGGGTTTTCAAATTTCATTCCGCCCCTGGCACAGTCTTCTTCCTGATGAAAATCTGATCCGCTGATGGGTATCAGGGAATGTGATTTCGCGTATTCCATGGCTCTTTTATTTTGTGAATCATGCCGACGGTTACCGTTATACACTTCAAACCCGTGGATATGTGGTTTTTCCCGGGGTATCAAACGTTTTCTGAAGGGATGGGCCTGGATGATAACAGCTCCTGTCTCGACAATTGATTCGGCAAAATACTCAATCGTTGAATCAAGTAGATTATCATGCCGGTAAAGCCATTCTTTATTGATTCCGTAAACCAAATAGTCATTGGGAGCTCTATTGAATGTTAATTCAAAACCGGACAAGATCACTAAACCTTCACTTTCGCCGATTCTTTTTATCAATTCGTAACCGGCAAAAAAAAGGTCAATCTTTTCCCTCCAGGATATTTTCCCTCAAAAAATCGGGCAGTATGTGGACAAATGATCGGTGATAATAAGACCCTGGTATCCTGCTTTTTTATAAAGTGATATTAATCGTGAGGCATTCACTTTCCCGCATGGACTTACCTCAGCGCTATGAATGTGGGGATCGATGATGAACATTGGCACACCCTAGTGTTTTTCTGGAATAGTATCCATTACTCTCGGCCGCTGTACCGACCCCTGATTCCTCGTGATATCATAAGTCATGGAAATGCCTGAGCGTTGGACTCTTGGCGATGTTCTGGACTACGAGGTACTCCTGGAAGGGGAGGGTGGTCGGGATTGGTTTCAGAGCTATGGCGGCAAACTCAAACCCAGTCACGTACTTCACTCCTGGGTACGGGCGCAGCGTGGTTCGAATGCCTCGACGCTCCCCGGATCGACAGTCGAACGTCTGTATCGCATCGCCACAGCCGTTCTGGCCATCGTCGGACTGGCAGCCGGAACCGGGCTGGGATGGGGCGTTCTGGCCTATGCCGGGAGTGACCCGGTCAACCTGTTTCTGGCTTTAATACTGCTGGTGGGAATTCCATTAATACTGACCCTGGTATCGTTGATACTCAACCTTCTCCCTCTCGGCAGCGATCGTTCCCGCCGACTCGTTGACCGGCTGATGAAGTTCCTTCGGGGGGCGGTTGCTTTCAGCAGACGTCTCGGTATGGTCGATCGGGCTCACGCAGACGCTGTCAACAGTGGGCTTTCCCGGTTCCGGGGGCGTTCGGCACTATACGGCGGGTTGGTTCGCTGGTCGGTTTCCCTGCCTGTACAGCTCCGTACCTTCAGTTTCCATATCGGAATTCTGGTGGCCGTTCTGTGGCGGGGGATCGTCCAGGATCTGGCCTTCGCGTGGCAGACCACACTGAGAGTGACGCCGGAAAGTATCCACGGTCTGGCATTTCGGATCTCATGGCCATGGCGCATCCTGATACATCCGCCAACGGTGGATCAGGTGGCCGGAAGCCGGATTGTTCTCAAAGACGGTATTGCCGGACTGAACAACGCCGATTTAATCGCCTGGTGGCCTTACATCTGTTGTGCAATCATTGCCTATGGCGTGCTGCCCCGGCTTTTGCTTCTGGCTTATGGAATACTTCGACGGCAACTGACCCTGCTGAATCTTACCTTCACCGACAGCCGAAGCCGCCGTCTGCTGATGGTTATGAAGGCGCCCCGAGTCGACTTTGTCGGTATCGAGCCACCTAGGGAACATGGGAACGACGTCTCTACGGCACCTTTACCGACGTCAATACACAAGTCGATGGCAATTCGGATACTTATTCCCTCAACCCGTGAGGACCTGATGCTCGAAGAATCCTGGAAAGAGTATCTTAACGGACAGTGGGGTGCCGTGTTGTCGGATGTGATTGCCGTAAGCCTCGATGATGAGGAGGATGCGGGTATAATCGAATCTCTTTCAGGGAATCTGTCCGACACGGACGGTATCCTGCTGATCTTCGAGGGTTGGCGCCCCTATACGGCTGCGGTGGGCCTCTATGTCGATTCAATTCAATCTCTATTGTCCCCGGGGGTACCGATTCTTGTCGCTCTGGCCGGACGACCGGGATCCGGCTTCTTCATGGAAGAGGGGGATCGCGAGACTCTGGATCAGTGGAAACGCCTGCTGCCGGTTGAAATCGTGGAATTACGGGAGTGGCGATGAAGGATATCAAAACCGCAGAGGTATTGTCCTTTGCGGTGGTGGGGCACCCGAACGAAGGTAAATCATCGGTGGTTTCCACCCTGACCGAACGGGATGATATACGTATCAGTCCGACACCGGGTGAAACCGAGCACTGTGTGGAATACACCGTGGAAATTGATCATCAACCGCTGCTGCGTTTCATCGATACTCCCGGTTTCCAGGTTCCCCGAAAAACACTGAAGTGGCTGGCACGCCGCCCGATTCACGAGGATGCGAAAATCATCTCGGAAGCCTTTGCATCCGATTTTGCGGGCCGAACGGCGTTCGTTCACGATATCCGCATACTTCGTGCCGTTGCCGATACACATGGTCTTCTCTATGTCCTGGATGCGACTAAACCTGTCGGTCCTGACGATCTCGCCGAGATGGAGATACTGCGGCGTCTGGGCAGGACCAGAATGGCCGTCTTGAACAGTAAGGGAGACGATTCGGAATTTGAAGAGGAATGGAGAGCCGTTCTCAACCGTCATTTCAATGCTGTACGGCGATTCAACGCCCGGGAAGCTGCGTTCGATGAGCGCATCCGGCTCTTGAGTGCCCTGCGTCTGACAGATCAGCGTTGGGAGAAAGATCTGGACTGTGTTATTACTGCCCTCGAGATAGACCGGAGGAGGCGTATCAGGCGTGCCGCAGATATCATCGTAGACCTTGTGCGGGATTGTATGACGAAGACGATGGATGCCCCATTGAAATCCGGAGATGATCGTAAAGAGGTTCAGAAATCCCTGATGCCCCGCTATACCGAGTGGCTGCGGCAGAGGGAAGTTCAATCCCAGCATGAACTGCGGATCGAATTCAGGCATCGTCATTTCGAAATGGAGCTGAAAGAGGATGACCTGGTTGCCCACGACTTGTTTTCGAAGGAAACCTGGCGCGTTCTCGGGCTGACGCGACGGCAGCTCACCACGATTTCCACGCTGGCGGGGGCTGCTGCCGGAGCAGCTGTCGATCTGGCGCTGGGGGAGGTAACATTCGGCGTCTTCATGGCCGGCGGTGCCGTCCTGGGCGGTGTCTCGGGGCTGGCGGGAAGTCGTCCCCTTTCTCAGGTTCGGGTCCGTCTGGCTGGGATGAATCACCAAATGGGTCATCGATATATTAAACTTGGTCCGCCCAATGGGGTCCAGCTGGCCTTCATTCTGATTGACCGGGCCCTGCTCTATCTCGATACGGTGAGTCGATGGGCTCATGCCAAACGGGAAAGAGTTGAGGTTGATAATGTGGTCAGTTCACTCCCGATGACCCGCCTCTGGGCTCGAAACAACCAGGTTGTTGTTTCCCGATTTGCCGGGAGGCTCATCAGGGGAAAACGTGTTGAGAAGGAATTGGATACGTTACGAGGGGTGCTGACTGAAGTGATGACGGGCAACGGTTAAAAAAGCCGACAGCATCAGAGCTCCGAGGCGTCTCTCACATTCAAGGTTGTTTCCATTTAACACCGGGGAAACGTGCAAAGTCAGTATCAGTAGAATACACTGTACAATCCCATTGAATAGCCAAAGCAGCCAAATGTGCATCTGTAGTAAGATTGCCGGCTGTACCGGCTTCCCTCAGAAGATTTTCAACCAAATCCCAATGTCCGTCTCCGGGAACAATAGTGCGAACAGGCGGCTGCCTGAGCCAGGATTGGATATAACCCGATGCTTCATCCAATGAGAGAGGAGAATCAAATATTCGCAGGTTCGTACTGATTCTGACAAAGCCCAGAATGACAACCCATGGTAAATAAACCGGCATCGGTCCCGCAAGACAATCGTCCCACCACAAGCGAATATGTTTGTTTCTGGGAGAATCTGAGTTAACAGCATGAATGAGGAGATTCACATCAGGAAGAATCATCGTTTTTGTTTAAAACCTGTTTCGTCTTCCATCTCATCAGCAATCTGCCCTAACTTATCAAGGTCATAACCTTGTTTCATTTTTAAGGAGCGGGCTTGTGTATGGTATTTTTGTCCTGGTGCAAGTGGTGTTTCCATTGCTTCCAGGCCTCGTTGCAGAGTCTGATTCACAAGTGTTTTAAAGGGAATATTTCTTTCAGCAGCCTTCCTTTTCAGAGTCAGCAATAGGCTATCATCCAGCGTTAAAGTTGTTCTCATGCACTAATATTAATAAATCAACTGGGAGCCGTCAAGATGTTTACTGCTTAGCATCAAGATGCTTTTATGTGTGGATAAAACAGAAACGGCTGAAGAGAGCGACACCAGGACATCCGGTGTGAGGTCGTCATAGACGAATAACTTTCGCTCGATTACACTTGGACTATACTGCGGTCCGGTGTCATCGATAGCAGAAAACAGAGCCCGTTAACTCAGAACCGGATACTCGGGTTCTTACCCTCTTAAAAAAGTTAATGTAACCAGAACCATAATTGGAGGCATCATGAAAAGACTCATAATCGCAGTCACAATCTTTGTCGCATGGTCGGCATTCGGTGATGAACAGCTCATCATGGATTTCACCAGTCTGACCGGGGATCCGGTTGCCGGTCAAAAAATCTCTCTATCCCCGGAGACATGGAACTATGAGCGAGAGAAGTCCGGTTACGATGAGGGCGCAACGATCGATGACGATATCCTGATCGATTCATACACCATCGGCTATCATAATTTACGCTATGAGGGCCAAACGGTTTTCCGGATTTGCGGCAGCCTGAATTCCGATTTCCCGGGACTTTATATTGAACCGCCGGTGGAAATTCCTGACGATGACGCCTATATCGGGATCGGCATGCTTCGGGATATCGAACCGATCAAACGGATCAATGTTAACGTATGCAGCCTGGGAGAACCGGTCTACCTCAATTTGGATTTTTCCGACGATCAGGGAAACTACTTCATGATTGGCTACCTCCTGGACGGTGTCATAGGAGTTTGGTATCAGTATACTTTCGTTAACCCTTTCTATTGGCTGGAGAGCCGTTTTCCGGAATTCCTGGTTCCAAGGGTTACCCTTCGGAGTATCGGCATCAGGTCTCATGCTGTAGATGCGTATATGAACCAACGATACCGGGACACGGCGCTGATGACCGAAGAGGAAAAGGCTGACTATGAGTTTTCGCACCCGGTATTGCATATCGAACAGGACTTCAATGTCCTGATCAGGGACATCATCATCGTTCATGGAGAGGAGGTATGGTGAAACACGCCTGTTCGGCTAGCGATGTATACCGATGGGGAAATCTGAACTGAAAAAAACCGGTACCAAACGGCACCGGTTCTGTAAGCTCCCCCGGAGAGACTCGAACTCCCGACCTAGTGGTTAACAGCCACCCGCTCTACCAACTGAGCTACAGAGGATCGAACGTAGGCAAAGATATCGGAATCCCGATTTCATGTCAACAAGGATTCGGGAAGGAATAAAAGGCGATCAGGAAACGCCGAGATCTTCCTTGATTATCTTCTCGAAGGTGGCTTTGGGAAGCGCTCCGGCAGCCATCTGAGGCTGACCCTCGGTAGGAATGAAGAGTATGGAGGGTATGCTCTGGATTCCGAATGCGCCGGCAAGTTCCTGC
>JAUVIY010000284.1 GCA_030592625.1 Spirochaeta sp.
TCCGTTCCCGCATATTCCTGATAACCGGCTTGATAAAGGTAAGAGTCCCAATAGATACCATCGCTGTATCATCCGGATGAAATCGACTGCAAATTTGCTTAAAAAGCGATCCGTAATCCTTCTTCCAATCATCGTAATAAACCATCGGATGGAAATGAAATCCGATCAGAGAACCCTTCTCCGCTATCCGTTCGGCGGCATTCAGCCGGCTTTCGAGGGAGGCAGTGAAATGCTCCTCGTTTCTGATAATCATGTCTGTATTCAACGACCATGTCGTAATGACATTTACCGGGATCTCCCGGCTCAACAGATGTCCGATGTTGTCGGATTTGGTTTTCAGTTCCAGTATCACATTGGGATGCTCACCGGCGAAATCGAGGACGGCGTCCAGAATCCCCGCCTTGTTACCCCACATCAGAGAGTCGGAAGACTGACCGGTACCGATATGATAGGTCCGCCGGGGATCGAGTTTGATGGATTTGAGTTTCTCCGGAAAGTTCTCGTCTATGCCGATGGAATCCCCGCCGTAGAAATATCGGATAGAACAATAACTGCAGTCGAACCCGCAGCCTTCGATGGCATCCAGGGTAAGAAGGTTGCAGCAGCGGGTCCGGGGTGAAGCCACTGGACAGCGGCCGAAACCGGGTGTATTCCTGGTAATGCCGATGGTTTGTTTTCCCGTCGTTTCACCGATGTCGGAATTACCTTCAAAACCGGAATATGATTTCGGGGTGTGCTTCAATTCTTCCCACAATATTTTGACGGTTCCGAAGGCTTCCTTTCTCGTGGCGAATTCCCGGTCGAGGCATTCACTGACGGAACGCTCACCCCACATCCTGAAATCCAGGGCCATTTCGATAATCTGCTTAAGTTCCTGGTGGCTGAATCGGTATGCAAGGGATGCCCGTCGTATCGACTCCCGGTCGGCGAAGTCCAGGTTTTCAAATGGAGTCGATTCAATCACCGAATTCAGCTTATCCAGATAAGGAAAAGTTGCATCCATAAGGAATTCCCATTGCCTTATCGAGTCTCCGATCAGCCGGCCGATTTCCCCGGAGCTTCGGATGGTATCGTCCAGATAATCCGAAACCACTTTCAGAATAAAAATCCTGTCGACAGAGACATGCTGTACCGACAACTCATAGAAATACATACCTTCCATGTCCACAAGGCAGATATCATTTGAATGCAGATGGGTCACCGGTGTATCGAAGGTCTTCAAGGGCAGATTCGGGAAACCGGCCGGATTCCCGTGAGTGCAGAACATTGAACCGATGGAGATGCTTGAATCGTTACATCCGGCTGTTCCGATATTCAGGGCCGTTTTGAAATGATTCCGACTGTAGATGAATTCCAATGCCTTACGGGTGTTATTGCCCCCGATCCCGGAAACCACAAGGACGATGCGGTCCCCGCGGAACACCTTGAAGGGTCGGGTTTCGTATTGTTTGAGACCGAAATGATCGATAATCGGTTTGGCTTCACCGAATAGAGCGGTGTGGATCAGGATTTCAGGCTTTTGTGCCATTCGATGATTCTCCGATATAAGGATTTCAACCCTTTATGGCATTTTCGTCAATGATGGGAATCTCAATCGCTGAGAATGATTAGATGATTCGGTACGGCCCGGTAGAAGCGAGCAGCCGGAAAACTGAATATACTGCCGTTTTCCCTCCAGACCAGCCGTGCGGAGCCGCCGCCGTCCATTGCAATACCGTCTCGGGCTCCCAGGTAGCGCAGGAGCAATCCGGCTTCCTCATAACTGAAACCATTGTTGTCTCGACCTCTGATAACCAGAAAGATGACCTTTAAACCGTCATCCGACCATCCTGCCGCACTAACCGCATCCTTTACCGAAACCGGATTCATGGGAATATCGTCGCACAGAATGGCATAGAATCCCACGGCGGCATCACCATCCCACTCTCCCTGCTCAAGGGGACTCAAGATTTCCGGTAGTCTCTTATCATTCACACCGAGGGCATCATGTCGGCAATCCGGTTCGGAGAGGGTTATACCACCGAACCTGTAGTATCCGCTCACTCTCTGGGTGAGTCCCGAACGAAACCGGATCGGGTCATGAGGAGATCCGGTGAGGACCACGCTGACTGCCGGGTCCGCAAAATATTCTCCGGCATGACGTGAATATATTGTATCTCCCGACATCTCGCTGGTAAGCGCAGGCGGTGATACCGAAAGCCGATTAATGCCGCCTCCGGCACTCGTTTCAACTCGAACCGCCGTCCAGCCTCGCCCGACAATGAGTTCGAGACCCGGGCCGATCTCCCGAATCTCCGGCTCTTCGAAATCACCGTCAGGTGGGAATTCGGGCAGTCCGGCACAACCTGCAAGCATGATGAAGAGCCAGGCTGCCGACAGAATGAAAAGTCTCATGGTAGTAGGATTATGGCATACCTGAAACTGTCGCTTCTGCCCTTCTTAAAAAAGAGAAGGACGAAATCGTCTTTGTACAACATAATAACGAAGTCTGATTCCAACAGAGCCGATGTTATGAATAGAAATGATTGAATATATTGTTCCAACCAACATAGACCACAGGATATTAAACCGCGCTGCCGAGGCTCTGAAGAAGGGTGGGTTGATCGCTCATCCCACCGATACCAGCTGGCACATCAGCTGTGCTTCATCTTCAGTTTTGGGACTGGCCAAGCTCAAAACGCTCAAGGATGGGGCTCGGGGATATCTATTCACCCTTTTCGCATCCGAGATATCACAGATATCTCATATCGCCGACATTTCGACACCCCAGTACAAACTCATGCACCGCCTCACTCCCGGTCCCTATGTCTTTATCCTCGATGCATTGAGGTCACTGGAAAAACTCATGGGAATGAAACGCCGGGAAGTCGGGATCCGTATCCCGGGAGATCCGGTATCACGAGCCATACTCGATACCCTCGGTGAACCTATGTTCTCAACCACAGCGGCTCATAGCATGGACGATCCGAGTTGGTGGGATTCCGGTTTCGCTGATGAAAACCTGTTCGAGATGGGCTGGGAGCTGGAAGGAATACAGGGAATCGACATGATACTCGATGGTGGAGAAGCCTTGTCCAAAATTCTCACAACAGTTCTGGATCTCACAGGTGAAGAGGTTGAAATTATCCGGGAAGGCCTGGGAGAGTTTCGTGAATAAATTCAAAAATGTCCTGTTATCATTGATTGGGGGGTTTTCCCTTCGTATTCTTTATGTATTATGGAATAAGCGAACGGATCAGTATTTCGGCAAGTCTGTATTCCAGTCCCCGTTTTCAATCCGATTTCACTTCATATTCGCCTAAGGCGATAAGGACGAAAAATGGCAAAGAAAATCTATGTGGGTAACCTGAGTTTCCGAACTGATGAATCCGGCTTGAGTGAATTGTTCGCTCAATACGGCGAAGTTATCTCCACCAACATCATCACCGACAGAGAAACCGGTCGATCCCGGGGCTTCGCATTTGTTGAAATGGCAGACGATGCTCAGGCACTCGAAGCAATTGAGGCTCTCAATAATCAGGAGTTCGCAGGACGACCGCTGAATATCAGCGAAGCCCGGCCCCGCCGGGACGACGATCGCCCCCGCCGGGATTATTAGCCGATTAGAAAAAAACTCATCAGTCCTGCATACCATGGTGAAATGATTCTTCATGGTATGCCCTATTCATATAATAATCTGATTGCATAGTTTTTATTCATTACAAGGCAAGACATTACTCATTTCCAGCATTTTTTCATGCCATTTGCATATGGTATAATTATTCAACCTGATTATGGTGATATGCGCTAATTCCATTCAACGCATACATTTATCCATCATATAGTTATTGGCCTGTAACTTGCTTTAATATATATGTCGGGAGATTGTCATGAGAAATAATTTAACTCGCCGGATATGTGAACTCATGGACAATTGCAGCTTTTACTGGAGCTATCGAACTCA
>JAUVIY010000128.1 GCA_030592625.1 Spirochaeta sp.
ATCGGCATCATGGGAGTCGCCGAACTCAATGACGGTATGATGGCCGCGGATGTTGAACTGGCGGTCCGCGGCGGCTGTGAAGTCCGGCGGCATAACTGGTTCGGCGGCATGGTTCCCGGTGCCGAAGAACTGGCGATGCGGGTCAAGGAGGATCTGAATGGTTAAACACGCCAAGCCCAAGGGCTTTTACGATACCTTCGAGAGAAAGAGTTCCGTACCGGGCCCCGAGTCCGAAACGACTCATTATTGTCCGGGCTGCGGACATGGGACGGTCCATAAGCTCATCGCCGAGGCTCTGGAAGATCTGGGGATTCAAGACCGGACTGTATTCCTTTCTCCGGTAGGCTGTTCGGTTTTCGGTTACTACTATTTCGATACCGGCAATATCCAATGCTCCCATGGGCGGGCACCGGCGGTAGGGACGGGAGTCATCCGGTCTCTGGACGATGCCGTGGTAATCTCCTACCAGGGAGACGGAGATCTGGCGGCTATCGGCACTGCTGAAATTGTCCATGCGGCGAACCGTGATGAGAACATGGCCGTTTTCTTTGTTAATAACGCCATATACGGCATGACCGGAGGTCAACTGGCCCCCACGACGCTCCTCGGTCAGGAAACCTCCACCACTCCGTTGGGACGCCTGGCAGACAGGGAGGGCGGCCCCATACATATGGCCGAAATGCTTGATGCCCTGGATGGACCGGCATTCATCGAGAGAACCTCCCTCGGGGATGCCGCAAGGGTGATGAAAACCCGCAAGGCCATCCGTAAAGCACTCACCAACCAGGTTGAGCGCCGGGGATTCAGTTTCGTCGAAATCCTCTCCCCTTGTCCCGTCGGCTGGAAGCTTACTCCCACTCAATCCCGGTCCTGGATTAAAGACACCATGGAGAACGTGTTCGAGCTGAAGCGCTTTCGTGACCGGGAGGATGAAATCAGGGGTACCGGACGCATGCCCCTGATAAACGATGACGATTTGAAGGAGCTGCTCGGGTCGGAACACGGTGAGGAGGTTCGTACCGGTAAAAAGCTCGAAGCCGAATGCCGTGTGAAAATCGCGGGTTTCGGAGGCCAGGGTGTGATGTCCGCAGGTGTTCTGCTGGCCAACGCCGCAATCGGCGAAGGCCTGGAAGCCACATGGCTGCCCTCATACGGACCGGAAATGAGAGGCGGAACCGCGAATGCCAGCATTGTGGTATCGGATGAACCGGTCGGTTCGCCGGTAGTGGACAAACCTTCAGCCCTGCTGGCGATGAACGGTCCGTCCCTGGACTCTCTTGAGGAAACCGTAGCCTCCGGCGGACTGATTATCGTTAATAGTTCTCTGGTGAAGCGCAAGGTGAACCGGGATGACGTGAAGGTGGTTTATGCTCCGATAAGCGCTATGGCCGCCGAAGCGGGCTTTCTGAAAGGGGCCAATATCGTGATGCTGTCACTTTATCTGCTGGAAACAGGAATTCCGGGAATCGAAACTCTGAAAACTGTAATCCCCAAGTCTCTCAAGAAAAAAGAACTTGTGGACGTGAATCTGAACCTGGTGAAAGTGGCTGAGGAGTTCCATGCATCCTGACTCCGAACGGATCCTTGTTATCAATCCGGGTTCCACTTCCACCAAAGTGGCAATATTCACCGGATTGAAGAAGCAAGCTGAAACCACCGCATCCCACAGCACCGAGGATCTCCATTCCTTCGAGCATCTTCTCGATCAGCTTTTTTTCAGGGAGGCCGTAATCCGCCGTTTTCTCAAGGAGCAGGGGTGGAAGGTTGAAGACCTCGATGGGGTTGTGGGCCGGGGGGGCATGCTCCACCCGCTGGAGGGCGGGGTTTATGAAGTGGGCTCCGATATGCTGGCCGATCTCCGATCCGGACGCTACGGTGATCATGCGAGCAATCTCGGTGCTCCACTGGCCCGGGAAATTGCCGACAGAGCGGGCTGTCCCGCCTATATCGTCGATCCTATTGCTGTCGATGAACTCGATGAACCGGCCCGGTTGTCAGGGCATCCCGAACTGCCCCGCAGAAGCATTTTTCATGCTCTCAATCAACGCAGTGTCGCCCGTATGGTAGCCGTGAAAATCGGTAAGGCCTATGAAAAATCCCGGCTCATCGTTGCTCATATGGGAGGTGGGATTACTATAGGTGCCCATAAAGACGGCCGTGTCATTGATGTGAATAACGGTTTGGACGGAGATGGTCCATTCTCTCCGGAACGAACCGGTTCTCTACCGACGGGACAGATAGTGTCCCTCTGTTTCAGATCGGGTAAATCCGAGGGAGATGTACGCCGGATGATAAAAGGGGCAGGGGGTGTGGTGGCCTATTGCGGTACCAACGATATTCGGGAACTGATCAGCAGGATCGATAAGAGCGCGGCGAATATCCCGGCCGATGCCATTCCCCCATCGGTCGTATTCGAAGCCCTGTGCCGGCAGATTTCTCAGGCTATCTGTGCTCATGGGGCCACGCTTGAGGGCCGGGTGGATGCGGTTATTCTCACAGGTGGCATGGCCCATTCCACTCTCCTCGTGGAAAAACTTAAATCCATGTGCGGCTGGATGGCCCCTGTGGAAGTCGTTCCCGGAGAGAGGGAAATGGAAGCCCTGGCCGAGGGCTGTGTCCGGGCAATCAGAGGTGACGAGCAGGCCAGGGAGTATATTGGATGACCTTTCAGGATATCACTGAAATTGAGAGAGGCTTCAGTGGGCCGGCTGTTGCCGTAGCGGGGGCTGATGACGATGCGGTTCTGGGTGCGGTTGCCGCCGGGCTTGCCGCCGGAGTGGATTTCTATCTTGTTGGAAATCCGGAGAGTATCCGCAGAACCGCAGATGTACATGGTGTTGATCTCGGATCGGCGACATTGGTGGAGCCCGAGGAGCCTGATGAGGCGTTTATATGCCGGACTGCAGCGAGACTGTGCGCCAGAGCTGAGGCCGGCGTTCTGATGAAGGGCCTTGTCGGTACGGCGGCGTTCACAAGGGCCATCCTGGACAAGGAGATCGGGCTCACCGGGGAAGGAGTATTACTCAGCCACGTCGGTCTTTTTGCCGATCCCAGAAACGGCCGGTTTTTCCTGATCAGTGATGCCGCCATCAATATAACACCGGATATTGAAGCCAAGAAAAAAATCCTCTCCAATATCGTCGATGTCGCCAGGTCCCTGGGCATCGATGAACCGAAAATCGCTCTGTTGGCTCCGGTAGAAAAAGTATCTCCCAAGATTCAGAGCACAGTGGACTCGGCGGAACTCAAAAACTGGCTGAACGGCGGTGCTCTGGGTAAGGCCGTGGCAGACGGACCCTTTGCCCTGGATGTGGCTGCATCTTCGGCAGCAGCGGAGATTAAGGGTTTGAAGAGTCCTGTAGCCGGCCGGGCCGATATATATCTTGTACCGAATCTCGATGCAGGGAATGTTCTATATAAATCCCTGACGGTATTTGCCGGAGCAGAATCAGCTGGTATTCTGGCCGGGGCACGGGTTCCGGTCGTCCTCACCAGCCGGGCGGATTCGGAAGTAGTGAAAATCGCATCTCTGGGGCTGGCACTGCAGATTGCTTCCGCTAATCTCAGTTCATGATCCGTTTCTGGAATCTCATCCGGGTATTCGCAGCCGTTCTGGTCTGCTATCTGCTGCTGCTTCTTGCATCAAGGCAATTAAACTCTTTTGCCGCCCGTTTGGTACATCCTGTGTTCGGCCCCCGTTCAGGGGCGGTACCTCTGATCATCGCTCATCAGGGAGGAAATCTGGAGAGGCCTGATGCAACCAGGGCTTCTTTCGACCACGGGCATGATTCGGGTGCAGATGTACTTGAAATGGATGTACATCCCAGCTCAGACGGATATCTGGCGGTTCTTCACGATGCCACCGTCGACCGGACCACAAACGGCAGGGGTTCTGTTGCCGATATGACGATGGGAGAAATCCGAAAGCTGGATGCCGGATATTGGTGGCCCTATCATTCCAATGACGATGTGAATAAAGCAAAAGTGCCTGTGGATCAGGAATTTCCCTGGCGGGGGAAGGGTCTCACAATCATGTCATTCGGCGAAATTCTTGATAATTTTCCCGATATGCCGCTGAATGTGGAATTGAAGGAACCCGGCGACTATGGAGCCCGCCTGCTGGCCGGTGAATTGATCCGGGCCGGCCGGATTGGAGATGTCCTTGTAGTCAGTGAACACAAGGATGCGATTCGGGCGTTTCGCCAATTTGCTCCTGATACCGCGACAGGTGCCTCAAGGGCGGAAGTCCTCCGTTTTACCATTCTTTCAAAATTCGCTCTGGAGGGACTTTCGCTTGTGAAGGCCGATGTACTTCAGGTTCCCGTTCGACAGGGAACTTTCCGCATCGTCACGCCCTCATTCATCCGTGCAGCGCATCGGCAGGGTATTTCGGTTCATGTCTGGACGATCAATGACGCCGAAGAAATGGATCGGCTGATAGCCATGGGAGTCGACGGCATCATCACCGACAGGCCTTCTTTGCCGGCGGGAAAACTTTAATCGAGGTTCTTTCAAAATTACCATTTTGAAATTACCTTAATCGATTCGGTAAAGTTCCAGATTATGCGAGAGAAAATCGCTGAAGGCCAGATATCGTCCATCAGGACTGATATCCAGCCCGGTAGGCTGATCCCGTCCCCATATCCAGTCCTCCACCAGCCCGGACTCCAGGTTGATGATAAATATTTTGCCGAATACATAACCCTTGTGAAGATAGCCGTTAACGGGATTATTAGGGCCGCGACATGATACGAAGAGGCGGCTCCCGTCAGGGGACAATGCGCATGTGTTCGGTTTTTCTCCCACCTGCCACCAACCGAGCCATTCGCCGTCTTCCGACAGGCGATAGACTCTCTTCACTCCCATAGCCGTGACATAGTATTCCCCTCGAGTTTCATCATGAATGATATGCCTCATGGCGAATGCCCGCCCCGGGGCGGTATCGTAGGTTGTCAGGCGCCTCCCGGTCCCAAGGTCAATACGATCGATTCCCGAACTGGAGAAGATGGCCACCAGCAAATTATCCCCGTCCGGGGAGAACGCCATCCCTCTGGGAGTGCCGCTGGTATCGAAGCTCCGCAGTTCCCGCCTTGCGGCCGCATCAATCTCAACAATGGAATCCGAATCCCAGCAGGACGCATACACCCGGCTTTCATCAGAAGAGGACAGCAGCACTTTCGGCCACTTTCCGCTCAGGATGATGGAGGAGAGGTATTCCCCTTTGTCCAGACTGAATACATGGATGGTGTCCAGGGTCATCTGGGACAACCAGATTTCATTTCTGTCGGCTAGAATCACCGTGTCCACGAATCCGAAATCTTTCCGATATTCCTCGGGTACCTGCAGATCCCGGAGTTTGGAAAACGGCTCCAACCGGTACTGACTGAGAGCCGTTAAATCGCCCAGGTTGGTGACGAACACCGACTTCCCGTCAGGGGTGAAACGGACACTTTTCGGCTGGTAGCCGGTGGGGATTTCACCCACATGGGTCAGGGGACCGCTAGTACGTTCCAGCTTGGCCTCGAAACTGCCCGCAACTTCTGAAAGTTCAATAATCAGGGGTTCATAGCCGGGTGCCCTGATTACCGCCGCGCCGGCATTAGTGCTGTAAAAGACAATGTCTTTATCCTGTTTCATGACAAGAGGTTTTTTCAAACGACCGTTAACGGATATGAAAACTTCAGAATCCTGGGGAAATATCCGGAACGCGATTTCCCTCGAAGTACCGGAAGACGAGTAAGCTGAAAGACGACGAATCAGCTCAGAGTCGGGATCGGCGACAGGTGTCGTCTTGACGGAATCATGGACAACAGCGGTCTGTACTGAAACAGCTTGAACTTCAACGGATAGTTCCGGAACCGGCTTCTCAACTGCGGTATCTGTCGTGGTGTCTGCCTGGGTTTCTACCGGGGCATCGACAGGGGTATCGGTTGGAATGTCAGCATGGGCGTCTGGCTGAATGTCGGAAGGCGGACGGTCCGTCGTTACGGGTGTGGCGCAAGAGGTCAGCAGAAATAACAGTAAAACCGTGACGACGGCGGCAATTTTCACAATGTCAGGGTGACATCACCGCCGTCATCTGACAAGAAGAAATATTTCACGGCCGGGGATTCTCAATTCCGGTACATTTCATGCAGTGTCGGCGCTGGTCCAGAAATCCTTACGGGCTTTTCTGCGGAAGGGGAGTGTGAGTGGAATCCAGGCAGGTGTGGCTTTTTTCCATGCGGCATAAGCCGGATACTTTCCACTCGTAATGCCTTCAGCCAGAATTGTGCTTCCGATGAACAGTAAAATGAGAACAATCACAGCCGATCCTGAGGGGAACCATGCAAGACCTGCAGTCAGGGGGTAGAGGGACACAGCAATCCATTGGCCCATTTCGCAGACATAATTGGGATGCCGGGAGTATTTCCACAAACCGAATGTGTTGAAGCCAAGGGCCATTCTCGGATCGTCGGAATTCCCGCGTTTCCTGTAATAGGCGAACTGCTGTTCGTCGGCGACGGTTTCCATGATGAGAAGAAGGGCATGGATGGCGAAAAGTGCAATATCACCAGCACCCAGGGGTTTATAGGATGTACCGGCCAGGTATAACGGAAAAGTGAACGCAAAGATGAGGACCAGCTGGAAGTGCGAGATGAAGAAGAAGTTGAATATTTCAAAAACCACCCGGCCGGGAATCTTTTTCCTCATCACTTCCCAGCGATAGTCCTCGCCGGTGAAACGGCCTTTATCCACCTTGAAGCCGCCCTTGACGGCAAAGTTTCTGGACAGCCGTACGGCCCATGCAATGACGATGACACCAGCTATGATAAACCGTGGACTGCCAATGAATCCGGGCAGCCAGATAAGAACGTACACCGCAGGAAGTACAGACCAGAGCCGGTCAACCGATGAGTAGTTCCGGGTTAATAAACCGTAGAAGAATGAATACAGAATGCAGGCCGCAGTCAGTATCATCGTAACAAGAAGAGGAATAGGTATCGTTTGCATCGGGGGGCTCCTTCGCAATATGTCACCGACAGTTTCCCATTACTCCGACCCAGGGTCAATGTGACCGGCAGTATGGTGTCCCGGAAAACAGTTCACGAACCCACAATTAAAATACCTGAGCGGAGCTGCCCGGAATCGTTGCTGCAAGCATCCCTCGTTCCAGCGTGACTCGCCCCGGGCTCGGCTCCACGATTCCGGGCAACTCCTTCATATTGCTTATTTGTTTCGTATCGCCAAGTCGCTGAATTTCCGGGACACCATACCCGTGAAGCCGTCGGATGCCGAAGGCACCG
>JAUVIY010000349.1 GCA_030592625.1 Spirochaeta sp.
AAGCGTCTTTCGCCTTCATGCCTTTCTGCATCCGAACCAGGAAGCCGTCGGAGATGACAATGGAGTAAACCACCAGCATCCCAATGGCAATGAAAAGGGCACCCAGGGAAATCCTCTGTAGGGTAATGTTGAAGACGAACATGAATAACAGGGTACCGGCGATGATGAGAATAAGCATGAAGCCGATGATGACACCGCTCTGTATCCCCATGAAAATCACCAGCAGTCCGACAACGATGGCCACCGACTGAAAGAGACTCAAAACGAAATTATTCACCGACGCATTTACCGAGTCCGGCTGGTTGTATATGGTTCCGATTTCGATCCCGATGGGTGTGGATTCCAGGATTTCATAGATTGCATCGTTCAAACGATCCCCCACGTCCACCACGTTTTCGGTTGTGATGGCCGATACCGCAACACCGATGCCGGGGCGGCCGTTGAACCGGAGCAACTTGGTTCGGGGTTCATCGTAATCACGATAGATCTCGGCGATGTCCGACAGGTAGATCTGTGTTGTTCCGCCGCTTTCGGGCGAAGGGATACGAATGCTCCCGATGGCTTCCACGGAATCGAAGTCGCCGGTCACCCGGAAAATGGGGCGTTCTTCACCCACCACGACATCACCTGCCTCAACCACCAGATTCTGATCCTGGATGATGCCGATAAGGGTATCCTGGGAGAGTTTCATGTCTACCATTGTGGATCGGGGAATCTCCACATAGATGACTTCTGTGGGGAAGCCCCAAAGGTCTACCTTGGAGACTCCTGATACCAACAGGAGGCGTTTCTGGAGATCTTCGGAGAAATCGTAGAGCTCCTTATCGGTGAATCCTTCACCGGTGACGGCGTAAAAAATACCGAATACATCCCCGAAGTCATCGTTAACCAATGAAGTTTGGGCTCCCGGAGGGAGCCGATACTGGACGTCGGTGATTTTCCGCCGGAGTTCATCGAACAGCTGCCGATAGGCTTCGCTGCTGATGCCCTGGAAAAACGTGACCGTAACCTCGGACTTGCCGTTGGACGATTCGGACTCCACCCATTCCACCTGAGGTATTTTCTGTGCCGCGCTTTCGATAAGATCCGAAACCTCTTCTTCGACTTCCGCCGGTGTGGCTCCGGGGTAGAACGTTATCACCTTGACTTCCCGGATGGTAAATTCCGGATCCTCAAGTCTTCCCGAATTCATAAAGCCGATGAGGCCTCCCACCAGGAGGACCATCATCAGAATGTACATTACCACCTTTTTATCGATGGCATATTCAGCGATATTCATACGTCTTCGCTCACTGCTCGAAGATCCGGACTTTCTGGTCCGGATTCAGGAATCCGCCGCCGGCGGTGACAATGATGTCTCCGACTTCCAAACCCCCGAGGATGATTACTTCACCGCCCTGTGTCCGGTCCGCCTGCACTGACCTGGGATTCACCGTCATGGATGACTCGTCGAGAATCCAGATAACCGAACCGTCGGTTTCCACATCGTAGACGATGGCCGTGGAGGGCACCAGAAAGTCCTCGTCCTCGATAGCAGCCGTCCGGGTAAAATCCACATTCACAGTGACGGTCATATCCGGCAGAACGAGGATATCCTCGGGTCTGTCCATATTGAGAGTGAGAGCGTAGGTTTTCGTGTATTGATCCGCCACTGTAGAGAATTCCTTGACGGTCAGGGGGTAGGCGGTACTCGGGTTCTGCTCGAAGACGGCGGAGATTTCAGAAGAATAGTGGGGAATCAGGCTCACCACCGATTCGGGGACATCGATTGTGATGTCGATGCCTGTGGGATTGAAGAAGGTGACAATTGATTGTCCCGCCTGAACTTTCTCGAAATTATCGACGAAGCGGCGAGCCACAATACCGTCGAAGGGTGCTCTTATCTCGGTGTCTTCCACCGCCTTGGAGGCAGTTCTATAGGCGGCCATGGAGACGTCGAAGGTTCGGCGTTTGATGTCGAATTCCGCCTCGGATATGAGTTCCTCGTCGAAGAGTATCTGGTTCCGTTCGAGCTCAGCTTTGGCAAGAGTAAGGTCGGCTTGAGTGGCATCAAAGGCACTCTGGGCGTCTCTGGCATCAAGACGGGCAATCAAATCGCCCTTCTTCAGTTTGTCTCCTTCAAGAACCGGGAGTTCATTCAGGTCTCCGGAGGTGATGAATGCAAGATCCGCAGTCTCGGAGGCCTGCAGATTACCCGGAAACACCCGCCGGAATTGGGCCGGTGTGTCCTGAATCAGCATTGTCTTAACAGGACGGATGGGCGGTTCGATTTCCACGGTACCACCCGAACGTTTTACAAGCTGAGTGACGACGATGATAAGCGCCACGGCTGCCAGGACCAGTCCGGCACGTACAATTGTTTTTTTATTCATCGGATCCTTCCTTTTCCAGTGGTGCGGCTTCGATATCCAGGGAACTCGCGATGGCGAAGTCCAGGTCCTGAAGGGCTGCTGCATAATTGAATTTCTCGTTTACAAGTTGGATACGGGCCGTGTTGAGCTCGTCATCGGCGGTCTGCACCTGGAGGTAATCAGCCTCGCCGACATCATAGGATCGGGATACCAGGTCGTAGGATTCCATGGCCAGATCGACGTTGAGCTCCAGGGATCTGAGAGTTACGGCAGACTTGTTCAACGAAAGTACCGCCGATTCGATGTCGATGGCGCCGGCTTGAAGGGTATCGGCCAATCTGAGTTCCGCTGCATCCAGACTGTCGTTCATTTCCTTTATGGCCAGGCTTTTTTTCGTGTTGGGTATGAATCCATCCAGAGGGAGTACAATCCCGAGGGTGAGTTCGCCCTCATTGAAACGTTGGTTATCTCCGAAGGGATCGTTCCATATGGGCATGTAATCATATCCGAACACGAATGTCGGTGTGAGTCCGTCTGAGATCCGGCGGGATTTCTCGTTCTCCAGCTGACGAATACCCAACTGAACCGAGCGAACATCGTATCGCATGCCTAACCTGGATCCGATAAGGGTCGCCGCATCCCAGGTTTGCTCATCGGCGCGGATTTCTCCGATGAGGACAACCGGCTCGTCATCCGGGATTCCAAGCAGTCGTCGGAATTCCAACTGTCGGATTTCAAAAGTATTCCTCAGATCGGTGAGCTGGGGAATCATATTCTGCCAGGCCACCTGGAAGCTGAGCATATCCACTTTCCGGGC
>JAUVIY010000291.1 GCA_030592625.1 Spirochaeta sp.
CGTCTGGCGGCCTCGTCATCCAGGGCACTGTTGTCTTTAACAGCAGCTTTGCATGCCAGATCGGCCCAGAGTGCTTTCTCAAGCCCCTCCGCATCACCTGCTCCTGCTTCCAGGAATGCTACAACCGTGTCCTCTAAATCATGTGCGACTCTGGGCAGGGCGGTCAGTGTCCATTCCCCATCGCCGTTCTGTTCAATGAGCAGACCCAGGGCGGCCAGCCGGTCCCGGCGCAGTTCCAGTCGCATCCGGGCCGTTTTATCCAACTCAAGAACCCGGGGAATCAGAAGCTGCTGGGAACCCGGATCGGCAGTAAGGAACTGCTCATAGAGTATCCGCTCATGGGCGGCATGCTGGTCGACGATGAATAGCGAGCCTGAGCTCTCGGCCACCAGAAAGACTCCCATTACCTGGCCCAGGTATCGGAATTTCGCACCGTTTTTCACCGGGCGAGGTGAAAATCTTTCCAATCGCCTGCCGGTGACGGTTTCACTGAAAACTTCGGCATCTTTTCGTGTCGGGTGGTTGGCAGCGGTGGCACCAAAACCGGTGGGAGTATGGGATGCCGCCACATCGGGGAAAGATTTTTGTACGGAACCCGACTCGGTATTTTCCGCACGTATCCGGTAGGACTCTCCGGTGAGCCGATCCTTGAGAGTTTCTATCAGCCGGTGCCTGATGGCCGGAAGATCCCGGAAACGGGCCTCTTTCTTGGCCGGATGAATGTTGAAATCCACCAGGGACGGATTAACATCGATAAAAACGAATACGACCGGAAAGGTACCGCCGGGCATCCAGGGGTCATATGCATATTGAACGGCCTGAACCAGGGCGAATTCGTCTATTCGTCGCCGGTTGGCGTATATCTGGATGTATTGACGGTCCTTGCGGGATATTTCCGGCCGGGTATGAACCGTCGTTATTCGAAAACCGTCTCCTTCGGCGTCTGTCTCCCACCAGGATCCCGGGGGAACCAGACGGGGCCATGCTGCCGAAATACGTTCGAGGGGTGAACCAGCGGGAAGAAAACTTTTCAATACCCCATCGACAAAAATCCTGAAGGCGATTTCCGGATGAGCTGCGGCCTTTTCCAGGAATATCCGTCTGCACAGGGTGGTTTCAGCACGCTTGCTTTTGAGAAATCGGCGCCTGGCGGGTATGTTGAAAAACAAATCTTTCACCGAAACGGTGGTTCCCGGGGCGCCCCTGTGGGGGATGAGTTCCAGCATCTTCCCCCCGTGAATCGTCAGTTTGAGAGCCTCGTCATCCCTGACTGAGACAATCTCCAGCCGGGAACAGGCCGCCAGGCTGGAGAGGGCTTCACCCCGGAATCCCAGAGTTTTCACCTTTTCCAGGTCCTCGACGGCTGCAATCTTGCTGGTGGCATGGGGCAGCCAGCAGACTTCCAGATCGTCCCGGATCATTCCGTATCCGTTGTCGGTGACCCGGACAGTATTGATACCTCCGCCCTCAAGGGTGAGGGTGATTTCGTCGGCGCCTGAGTCGATGGCGTTATCCAGGAGTTCCCGGACCGCCGCATAAGGCCGGTCGATAACTTCACCGGCGGCGATTTTCCGGGCTACCTGTTCGGATAAAACCCGTACCCGGCGAGACGCCGGGTACAGGAGGGGTTTTCTATCGGTCACATCAGTAGTTTATACGAGTTTCGATATTGAGTACCGGTGTGATTTCGGGAATCGTGTTATCCGGAGGATTCGACCAGACGATGTTTCCATTCGCATCATATTTTGTCGCCGTACCACCGACAATCGCCAGACTGATAAGGGGATTCAGCGGGAAGACGATTTCACCGGAAAACACAGTATAGGCATCGAACCAGGAATATGAATCGGGATCAGAAATGGTCTGACGGACATTGCTCCGTTCGAACTTCAAGCTGCCGTGGACACCATAGGCCTTGATGAGTTTACGGCCCACCACCAGTTCCAGTTTCAGATAATCCGCCGTGTCGAAATCAACAGCCCCATTGCCGATGGACCAGGGCCAGTGATACCCTGCGCCGATGCTCAGGCGGCCGTTGTCCAGGATATCCCAGTAGGCCTCACCGAAGATGCCCATATTGTCGCTGAGCACGGTTTCGTTGTTCAGGTAATTGGTAAAAGTATCGACATACTCCACCTTTTTCCGGCCGTAGAGGCTGTTGAACATGGATGGGACGTATACACCGTTCCAATATCGGTACTCCAGGCTGTAGCGCACCGGTCCCAGCAGGCCCCGCAGACCGCTGCGGAGGCCGAAGTTCGTGGGTCGGCCGTCATCCCAAAGCATGTCCCAGGCCGGTCCGGCCTTGACGTTCGGGAAATCCCCGGTATCGGCATCGCTGCGGTACATCGGCGCCATGGTCGATCCGTCGGCGAACCAGACCAATTTAAGCAGCCCCGTATTCACTTCCAGGAAGTCGAGGTCCAGACTTGCCGCCAGGAACCAGGGATCGCCGTAATAGTCGGGATCCGCGGCTTCGCCGGCCGGCTTGATATCAACCACTCCGCTGAGACCCATCTCAAATGCCCTGTAGGACTTGAAGGGACTCACCGAGAAGCGCAGGCCCATAAGGTTGGGGCGCGAGAGGTCATCCGCCATCACTTCGAAGCCGACGGTACTTTCATAGCCCATATTGAAACCGATGCGCCGGATGGCCGGGAAGTCATAATCGTTGGCGTATTGATATACCAGGGCGCCGTGGCCCATGGACATGGTGTTCAGGTTCCCGAGTTTAATATAGAGGGGATCCCATTCGGCGTCGCCGTATTCGACATAGCGGATCTTGAGCCAGAGGTCCATCCAGACATCGGAAATGACATCCTGCCAGCCGCTCTGATCGGTACCGAAAGACCATTCATTATTACCTCGAGGTTTGTACCAGGTACCGCCGTCAAAAAGATCGACATAGATAATGGGCAGATAGAGGGCCATGCGAAATTTGTCCGCATCGATGACGGGAGAAAGTACCAGTTTGGAGTATGTATCGCCATCGATGGTGGTGGTTCCGATTTCACCCCCCAGGGAGTCGGACATCCAGCGGCCGAACTTGCTCCGCTCGTCATAGCTCCTGGTATCGTATTCCCGGTCGCGAGCTACCGCTTCGGTAACCGGCTGACCGATAGCTCCGGCGGCGCTTCCTATCGGAACCGCGCCGCTGCCGTCGCCGGTAATCGGAGGAGCGCCGGGGACTGCAGAGGGATCCGCACCCAGGAAGGGAAAATCGGCGAAAATCGCCTCGATTTCTTCAATAGGAATTGTCACAGGTCTGTAATCCGAGGAGCGGGTATCCAGGCCCTGATTGGCTTCCAGAGTGACCCAGCGCTTGCCGGTTACTGATTCGACATAAACCGAACCGTGGCGGACGATAATCGAGGATCCGGAATCACCAACCTCATTGATAATCTCGGTTCCCCTGATCGCGCAGACGGCTGACGGAGTCTGTATCTGATACCGTTCTCCCCGGCCGGCGCGGGCGGCAAGAGTTCTCAATTTACCTCGAAGAAGGGCGAAAATGTTTTCTTTTGAACCACCTTCCGACTGAAGGGCTCTCAATTCGAAACTGGTACCCGATGAAAGCTTCAGTATGGTTCCGTTGGGGACGAGCCTAAGTTCCAGGATACCGCCGCCGGTCTCAATCTTCGTACCTTCTGTGAGAATCACACCAAAATCGGTATCGACAGCTTCTCCGCCGGGGGAAGTGATTGCAATGTCTCCTCTCGGATCTTCAAAGTAGACAATCTCGGCACCGGTTTCGGCTGCCGCCACTGCGATTAACGGCAGCAGTGCGAATATCAGGACGAATAAAATTCTGTTGATCTTCTTCATGGTTCCCCCCTAAAAGCTCACGCCGGCCTGGATCTTGGATGAAACCGTCC
>JAUVIY010000140.1 GCA_030592625.1 Spirochaeta sp.
CACCGCCGCTTTCAGTGCCCACAAATTCCGGGGACCCAGGGGCGTCGGTATGCTCTACCCCCGGAATCCGAAGTGAGAAGCCCTCGACCGGGGCGCCGGCCAGGACCACGGCCTCCGCCCGGGTACAGAGAACGTCGCCGGGGCTCTCGCCATGGCCTTGGCTCTCGAGAAATACGGTCGCCCATCCCCCGTCGTAGCGGAAAACGGCGCCTGGCTCCTGAACAAACTCGCTGAAAGCGCAAAGGTTATACCCGAGCTGCGCCAGAGGTCATCCGAAACCCGGGGAAATTATGCCCCGGGCATCATCGCCGTCAGCTTCCCGCCCATCCCCGGCGAAGTCCTGGCCCGGGTTCTCTCGGAATCCGGATACGCCGTCTCCACCGGATCGGCCTGCAGCCACAACAAGAAGGGAAAACTCCCAAAAACCATGGTGGCCATGAACGTACCAAAAGATATCGCCACCGGCATGATCCGCATCTCCATCGGCCCTGCCACCTCCCGGGAAGAGCTGATAGGATTTCTGAAAGCTCTGAAAATGAACGTCGGAATTCTGGAGAAAGCCGTATCAAAATTGTGAAGCATCGTTGACTCTTCTATCAATGTGTATAACTATGTGTATATAGAGGTGTCCCGTGAGAACAAATATCGTTCTGGATGACAAGTTGGTCGAAGAAGCGTTCAAATACGCCGGCAATGTCAGTACAAAACGTGAATTAGTGGATATTGCTCTCAAAGAATATGTCGCCAAACATAAAATGAAGGACCTTCGTAATCTGAAGGGGAAAATCTCTTTCGACAGTCACTACGATTATAAGGACATGAGAACGGATTCATGATCCTCGTAGATACCTCGGTGCTCATTGATTACCTGAAGGGACAGGAAAACAGAAAGACCATCCTCTTTCACAAATTGCTGGAACAGGGCATTCCCTTCGGTATCTCGAATATAATATACCTTGAACTCCTTCAGGGTGCCCGTTCAACAGCTGAGTTTGACACACTCAAAGAATATCTGGAAACGCTGGAGTTCTTTGAGATTTCGAATAGCAAAGAGTCATATGAGAATATCGCCAGGCTCAATATTTTATGCAGATCTTCCGGAGTAACGATCCGCAGTACGATCGATTTGATAATTACTCAAATTGCGATCGACAACAATCTCATGCTGCTTCACAACGATAAAGACTTTGACCATATCGCTTCAGTTGTCGGAGCACTGAAGATTCTCAACAATCTGGATTTTACATAGAAATATCAGAAGACTTATGCCGACCAAAAGCTCACTCGACAATAATCCGAACACCCAACTCTCGGCATAATTCAATGTGAGCTTTGAACTTATCCTCCGCGATAGAACGAACAATACTCATGTCGAGGTCTTGATATTCGTGTATGGCAACATTTCGAAATCCTGTCATTCCGATCATGGAGCGGGTGGTTTTTTCTGAAATTACCCTGGCCCGTTCCAAAAGGATGAAGGCATCCGAACTGCTTTGCGGCATACCATAGTGATTCAATGCTACAAGGTGTTGAGACATATCAATAGCCGCCTGACAAGCTCGCTCGACATTCAGAATAAGGGCATCCAAGTGAGTATAATTATCCAATTCAGGATTGTTGCGGAACTCTTCCCGCATCCGATTGAGAGACCTTTCAATGATAGCTGCTTTATTCAGGACGACATTATCCGGCTCTATAGGCATCCAGAACTTCCTTTCTATCCTGATTGAATTGCACATACAAACCCAATAGATTTGCACGGAGTAGATTCACCTTATCAGAATCCTTCATATAAACAGGAATTCCGGTTAAGAGAACCTCCCTGGTATAAACCAGATTGCGGTTAGAAATTTCACCCAGATCTACAGTTCGTTTTAACTCATAAGAAAGTGTATTGGCCATATCCTGCCGCTCCAGGATGTTTATGGACAATCCAGGTTCAAACATTAGAGCAAGATCGATATCACTATCGATTCGCATTGTATTCCGGGCAGCACTTCCCAATAAAAAAACTGCCAGTACACGCAGGTCTTTCTGAAAAAAAGTTTGAGTCCTTTTCGTTATTGTCTCTATAAATTGATCCTGGATCCGATTTTCCTGCATCGATTACAAGAATAACGGTTTTCTTTATCTATAGCGAGTTACTTCCGGATAGAGGCCCCTTGCATCAGGAACGGCAAACCGGTCGCATACATTATTTCAACTGAAGCTTTTGAAGACAGTCTCAAGCCGTCGATCAAATCGACTTTATTGAATCAGCCCCACAAGGACGTTGATATATCCTGGGAAAGGAACAAGGAGATATTGAGGGAAATTGACCTGTGAGTTTTCTCCTGGATACCAACGTCATCTCTGAACTGCGAAAACCCTCCCCGAATCCCGGAGTTCTGCGGTGGCTGGATGATTTCCCGGAGGAGCAGCTGTCAATCTGTGTCCTCACCCTGGGCGAAATCCAATCCGGAATAACGATACTACCGTCCGGCACGAAAAAAGCTGACCTTCTTGTCTGGTTCAACCGATTAAAAGACTCTTTCAGAAACCAGATTTACACAATAGACGAGACGGCGGCATTGAAATGGGGAGAAATAACTGCCCAGGCGATGGCCTCCGGAAGGTTGTTACCGATAATCGACGGTCTGATTGCCGCCTGCGCCCTGGTAAACTCGGCCACACTGGTAACACGGAATGTCAAGGATTTCGAAGGAACCGGCGTAGAAATCTTCAATCCCTGGGAATACTGACTCGTTCGATTTGAGTTAATTCTTTTTTCACGCCGATAAAGAGATATGCGACACTCCGAATCCCACGTCCGCGTCTGCGTCGTCCTCCTCATTCTGACCGTTTTCGCCGTTCACCTGACCGCTCTGGATCTTACTCTCAACGGCCGCAATCACGCTGTCCTCGATTCCTCAGCCCTGGAAGCCCATGCCCGGGATTCTCAAATCCCCCTACAGGCCCTCTACCCCTGGTTGGAATCGGTGGATTACCTGGAAGTGCAGTCCGGGGTTAACCGAGTGTTCTGGGACAACTGGAATGGCGCCCTCCTGGTGAACCGCGGCGGCGTCTGGGAAGTCCGTGTGGGCCGGGATGTCTTTTCCGCCCCCGATCGTATCGCCGTCCGGGGGGTTCGCCGGAATGTCGATACTATTTATATCTGGTCGGCTATCGATAATCCGGGTTTTAAAAATGACCTCCTGTCGGCCTTCGCCCTCAGGTCTGTCGCTGTTGACTGGCGGGATATCACCCAGCCGGCATACCTGCTCAGCGATCCACCCCCTGAAGGCCTGCCCCATCTGATACTCCTGGACCAGCTCGATCTCCTTCGCCTGGACTCCCTGCTGACCTCCTCACGACCCGTCTCCTCCCGTATCTCCGAATGGCGCAAGGCCGCGGCACCCGGCCCCCTGGCCCTGGATGCCTATAACCCCGAGGCGGCCCTGCTCTATCTCCTGGCCGAAAACCCCAACCTCTTCGATACCGAGGGTCATCTACCGACGGGTCTGACCGCCCTCTTCGACTGGGCCGCCGCACCCCGTAAAACCGACCTGATAGTTACCGATAGCCCTATGTCCGCTCTCACCGGCGGCGATTCACCAACTGCCGCGATAGCCGTCCGGCTCCCTTCCTCCGAGGAACCCCGGAGCACCGCCGAGATGGACCTGCCCCTGACTGGTCCCCCCGAGGGCACCGTAAATCTTATCCGTCTTCAATACGCCGCCATACCGGCTGCGCCCGGCCAGGCTGCGGCCAACCCGATCCTGGCGGAACTCGCCCTGATCGATGCCGTCCGAATGGCCGGCAGCCCGGGAACGCAAGCCGGCGTGATTATACCCTCCGATCCCCGGGTCATCCGTTACTTCGAGGCCTACGAGCGTATCGGCCGCCTGGCCATTTCAGGACAAATGGAAAGTATGCAGGCAGCAAAACTGATAAATGATTATGTAATCAACAAGAATGCCGGTGAGTGATGTCCAACGCAGAGAATCCCGAGCCTGAGGTCGGCATCTTCTGGATAAACGAGGGAAAACTCTTCCATATAGAGTCCACACCGCGATCGAAAGCCCTGAAAACCCAGGTGAGCATCGACTATGCCGGCGGTCACTACGCCGCCTGGTTCAGCATGGGAAAGCGAGGTATCCTGGATCAGCTCCCGCCTTACATGAGGGACGAATACGACAGCATATCTCGAGGAAGGGTGGTCTATCTTAACGAGAAAAAGTCCTACGTTATCTACCACGGAGACGATTTTAATGATTCCATTCATCGGGAGCTGATGGATCTCCTGAACCTCCCGGAAGACGCTACAGTTGATGAGGTTGATGAGCACTACAATCCCCTGCCGGAAGATTTTCTGTTCTGAAAATATACACACAAATCCTGATCCGGGAAGAGAACGCGAAGATGGAGTACCATTTCGCTGGCATTCTGGTAGCACCAGGTTCCACTTTGCCAGCATTTCGCCAGCTATTTCGTGAGCCTCTTCAGAGTTTGACTGGAGCCGTTCCATACCCGCGGGATAAATCTCATCAAACATGTCAACGAGCTCCGGCTACGATGGTTTTGAGTTCCTTTTAGAAGTATGCACAAGCCCCGGCATTTTCTGAGGGCTTTTTTCGCGATACTCCTTTTTATATAGACGTTCACCCATCAATTCGATATATTTTCCTCCACACGGCGCCGTACCCAAGAGGCTAAGGGAGTGGATTGCAAATCCATGATTCAGCGGTTCGAGTCCGCTCGGCGCCTAAAATGAAAAACCGTCCCATCAGGGGCGGTTTTGTCATTTTATGGCACAAGGACTCGAAGGGTAGAGCCGCCGAGCGATAGCGCGGATCAGGCCACAGGATGTGGCCGAAAGGCTCTACCAGCGGCCTGCAGTGAGGCAACACGATGTTGCCGAACGAAAGGCGAGTCCGCTCGGCGCCTAATAAGAAAAGCCATCCCCTTGGGGTGGCTTTTCTTATTTATGCACAAGGACTCGAAGGGTTGTGTCGCCGAGCGATAGCGAGGATGAGCAGCCAGGGATGGCTGCGGAAGACACAACCAGCGGCCTGCAGGAATGCCTCCGGGCTACCCCCTGGCCTTTTTTATTTCAGCGGGTTATGCCGCCGCAGACCGGAAAAGCGGTGGAAGTCCCTGTCGTTGGAATGAACTTCACCGTGTTGTTCCAGGGCGATGGCCGCGATATGGGTGTCTGTCGTCAGTCGGCCGGCAATACCCGTCTGATTGAGAAGCTCGGCCATAACATCCAGATGTCTCAGGCCGGGTTCCAGGATGGATACTCCAGGGGCTTCCAGCCATTTTTGTACCAGACCGACGGTTTTCCGAGGATTCATCGGTTTGATCATGATTCGGTTGTCCGTCATGATTCGTATGAATCCAATGGCGACAACCCATGGTAAACCAACCGGTGTTCCTTTGTTGAGAAGATTTTCCCACCATAAGCGTGACTTTGTGTGGTTTGGTGAAGACCTGTTATACGCGTATACGAGAAGATTGATATCAGGGACAACCAACGGAACTACCCTTGAGTTTCCAGATCGTCATAGATCTGGTTGAGTTTATCGGGGTCGATACCCTCCCTGAATCCACAGTCTTCAGCATCAACGGAAAAATGGTAAACCGGCCGATTTTCTCTGGCCTCAAGTCCCAATTTCAACAACTCATTTGCAAGAGCTTTGAATGAGGATTTTTCTTTGACCGCCAGTTCCTTGATTTGCTGTTCGATCCGGTCGTCAAGAGTCAATGTTGTTCTCATATCAGCATCATAGCATCATACATTTTATTTGTACAGGCATCATTATGTTAAATCACCAATGGTACATTGGCAATTGTACTGAAAATGATATAGGATATACACATGAAACGCACAAATCTTGTGATTGATGAGGATATTTTATTAAAAGCTAAGGCTGAATCTGGATTAAATACATATTCGGCTGTTGTTAATCTGGCACTCAAGGAATTTCTGCATCGTAAGATTTTTGAAAAAATCGACGATTTCGCTTCCAGTGGCGTATGGGATGGAAACCTGAGTGAAATACGCCATTCCAGCCGGGATAATAATGTTTCTGGTTGATACTTCAGCCTGGATCCGCCATTTTTCCAATAGTGATTCTTTCGACATGCGAAGTATCTGTCCTGCCGAAGATAGATTGCTTTGTCTGCCCGTTTACCAGGAGATTCTCCAGGGAATACGGGATGAGTCAGTATTCCGTCGTATCAAAGAATCACTTGATGCAGCTGTCTTTATTGAAAACCCATTAGATCAATCGATATTCCTGCAGGCGGCGGGACTCTACAGAACTGCACGACGACAGGGCGTTGCCATTCGGTCAGGTATCGATTGTCTGATAGCTGCATGTGCAATTCGACACAATGTTCCAGTTCTGCACCACGACAGGGATTTCAAGTTCCTGTCGGAAATCTCGGAACTCGTAGAAAAATCTGTCTGATAGCTGATACCGCTCCTTAGTGACCTCCTGATTCGCCCTTTGCTAATGATAAGTCGGGGGTATATGCTTAAACCTATGAATGCGGAAGAACTGGACCGGACCCTCAGGCATTGCCACACGGCACTCGGAGACTCATTAATGCTGATCAGCGAGCTTCTTACTCAGAAAGGCGACCCCGATGAAGTCATCAAACGCATCGAGCAGAACCAGGCCAAGTACAATGCCATTACCCAACTTCTACGGGAACACGACGGCTGATTCGAAGATAAGCCGGGCAGGATCGTCCTTACCTCCGATTCCCAGCATGTGTGCCTCCAGCACCAGGATGAACCAGAGTGACAGCGTTTCGCTGGCAGATTCCTGTTCCTATTCATTCTTCGGAAATATTCTGTCGACCACTTCGTGGACTGTATGAATCAAGCTGAGGGCGCCAGAGGTCAATTAAGATCAGTTGAAATCTGACCATAATAGGCATTCGGGCCGTGCTTCCGTTGGTAATGCTTGCGGCGCAGGGATTCTTTGAGCCGGGGAGCATCGGGATTC
>JAUVIY010000080.1 GCA_030592625.1 Spirochaeta sp.
CGGAAATTTTATGGCAGTCAAATCGCTCTGAATAATATTCCAGTAATGACAGAACATTATTTTCCGTTTCTTCAAGTTCAATCCTGAAGATTTTGATCAATAACAAAACACGGTCGGGCATATTCCCTCCTGTTTTGAAGTGGCTTATTATATCAACAAGTATAGAATTAATTTTTATTCATCTGCAAATTTTCTACTCTTCAATAACCGATCCCAGGCTGAAATCCCCGATAATCTTGAGAAGACTGCCGTCCCGCTCCAGGCGAAGATCCCGTCCGGGGAAAACAATAGGTAATTTTTCACGAACCATGTGTTCAACATCTATCTTGATGGATTCGCGTACATCGGCGGGTATATGTTCAAGGGTGGACATTCTAACCCGGACGATATACCCGCGACCCAGGCGGCTTCCATACCCGGGGGTGAAATCGGCCCCGATATTGAACAATCCGTCCATTTCCTTGTTGGCCGTCTTACCCCGCCGTGCCCGGTTCGGATGCAGCGGATAATTGCCGCCGTATTGATCTTCAAGCCAATCGTCGATTTCATCGAACATGGCTTTCATCTTGTGCTCCCATCTGATGAGTTTCGTATGACGCATTGATTTCAACCTTTACCAGCTGACTTCCCAGGTATCGGGAGTCCTGCCGTACAGAATGTCCGATAAGAGGATTTCCAGAACGGCAGTGCGCCCGTCGATTATTCCAGGTTCCGAAAAAATGGGTTTTGACGGTGGAGTAAAGCTGAAACGGAACAATGAATCTCCGATTATCGCGTTCAGAGCATCCCTGACTCCAGAATCGGCTTCGGGATAGTCCTCGGCAGTTGGAATAGCGAAAACCAGGGAACCGCTTTCAACGCCGCCTCGAAGTGACAGATCAAGATCGAGATAACAGGAGAGACTTTCCATCGAATCCGCTTCCAGCCTGACATCAATACGTTCACTGCCGTCGGAAATTGTACGCACACGGTATCCTGTAAGCTCAACACCGGGTACCCGAAGGCTCTGCAGGCGGAAATCTTTCTCGGTAAGTGGAAGCGGCCAGGGTTCATCGGAACCGAAGCCTCTGCCGAAATCCGCTGATTCAGGTGCGAGAATATAAGTCAGTGATACTTTTACGCCGCCGTCCTTCTTCAGCCGTATGTCAGTGTCGAGATGAAGGCATGAAGTGAGAAAGAATACTGAGATTCCCGTCATAAAAAAGAAAAGAGACCTGGTGGAAGAAGTTGAAGTTACACCCATGGGACTATCCTAACCGGGAGAAGAGATACGGTAAACAGCCGTTACCAATGGATATTGTCTTCGATTTCATCACGAATCCTTAAATAATTTTCATATCGATCAGGGTGTATCCGCCCCTCCTCGACCGCTTTAATCACTCCGCATTCGGGCTCATGGCGGTGACTGCAGGGACGAAAAGAACATTCGGTCATTACATCTTCGAATTCAGGAAACCAATGCGGCAATTCTTCGGGATCGATACCCCTGACAAGGATTTCCCTCACCCCTGGAGTATCTATCAGCTTCCCGCCCCAGGGGGCATCGAGGAGGCGCCCGAAATTCGTGACATGGCGCCCCCGGTCGTACTTCGGAGATATTTCATCGGTGGCCAGTTCCAGACCGGGAATCAAACGGTTAAGCAGCGTGGACTTTCCCACTCCCGATGGCCCGAATAGCGCTACTGTCTTTTTTTTCACCAATGTCTTGAGCTCTCCAAGGCCTTCTGCGGTTTCAGCTGAACTCCTTAAAACTCTGATACCCAGACGTTCCCAGGCAGCGATACGCTCATTGACCCATCCATCAACGCCCTGATCGATTTTATTGACAAGAATAGCGGCAGTGACATCACCTTGTGCAGCTGCTATGAGGACACGGTCAACGAAACGCGGACGGAAAGGTGGATTTTTAGAAGAAATTACGGCCAGGAGCAAATCGATATTGGCTGCGATAACCTGCCAGGATTCACGTTTCCGGTTCCAGCGTGCAAACCGGTTCCTTCTTGGTAACCGGGATGTGATAAGACCCTTCCCTGAATCAGATGCCTCGAACTCCACTCTGTCACCGGGGGCCAGAGGATTATAGGAATCAAGGTCGTCTTTCAGGATTTTTCCCTTGATCCGGCATTCATGGTTCGAATCGTCTTCATATCTGACGTCATAAATATTGTTGATCCCGCTGTAAATAGTGCCCCTCAAAAAAGCTCTCCAGACCAATCAAGCCCATGCCGTTCAGCAAAATGTTTGTAACGATCGTCGCTGCTCCCACAACCGGTTACCAGGAATTCTCCCGGGGCTGAATGAATGGTATCACCTTCAGGCAGCGAAGCACTTTCTCCCAACAACGAAAGAATTCGGCGTCCTACACCATCCCGGGAATCCACGAGGGGGATATCCGGACCCATCATCTCTTTAATTGGCTTGAGCACATGCAGGAAATGAGTACACCCGAGTACAACCGAACCAACACCGGAGATTTTGAGAGTATCAAGTGCCCTCTCCATCACCGGTACAGCTCCGGAATCACCTTCATCGAGCCATCTCTCTTCTACGAATCGGACGATATCTCCTGCAGCAACTCGTACAACTTCCCTTCCTCCGGCAAAAGCCGAAACCAGGCGATCGAGATAAGGGGAATCTACAGTACCCGAAGTTGCCAGCACACCAATGGGACCATCAACCGGAAGACCGGCGGCAGGTTTAAGTGCCGGAACAGTGCCGACAACCGGACAAGGCGCAATAGCCCTGATATCTTCCAGCGCGATAACCGAAGCGGTATTGCATGCCACCGTCAGTAAACGGGGAGTACCTTTACTCAAGAGTCTACTGACAGCATCAACAACCGCCCCCCGGACATCCTCGCTCTTCATGTCCCCGTAGGGAAAATGTGCCGTATCCGCAAGATATGTCACGGGAAGATCCGGTCGTCGGATTCTGATCCAATCCAGATAAGGCAGACCACCTATACCGGAATCAATAAATGCGACAGAGGAATCAATCATCGCCGAAAAGGTCGGCGAAAGCCTGTCGAGCATTGTCCTTACCGTCATTTTCATCTTTTCC
This sequence comes from Spirochaeta sp., assembly GCA_030592625.1. Lineage (GTDB taxonomy): Bacteria > Spirochaetota > Spirochaetia > DSM-2461 > DSM-2461 > UBA2779. The sequence goes on from JAUVIY010000080.1 coordinate 3,061, forward strand.
GGTACCGGCATTTAATGCCGGTGTGAACCAGTCGCAGAAATTCGCTCTGTCCTTGTCAAGAACAGGTTCACTCACCGGCTCATGACAGGAATTGGCAGCCCCGGGTGAAAAGTGACGGCAGTTCCTGCAGGTTTTCAGTTCTTTACCGCATTCCTGACACAGTGTATTCCTGTATATCGGCGCCTCATATCGGGCACCACAATTCGCGCAACTCGGCATACCATTATAATAGTCGGAGGAATCTGCAGGATCAATCGTCGTAAAAGCGAAACCCGTTGCACCCCCTCCAATTCGAGAATATCTTTAATACCGTGTTTGATTTTGTTACCTGTAGAAAAAACAACTGTTTAAATCCGGCCTGGGCCGGATCGGGTTTCTGTCGGAAGCATCATCCGGAACCGGGAGTACACGAACGGGACGTTATTCAGAAAATCGTAAACGGAGGAAAGATACTGGACAGCCGGGATTTTTCCGGTTTTGACTTCTCCGGTATGACACTTGATGACTACGATTTCCGATACTGTCGTCTCAGCTCGGCAGTACTGAGAGGAGCAAGCTTCAAGGGCACCCGATTTTTCATGTGCCTTCTTGATGATATCAATGCCGTAGAATGCAATTTCACCGGAAGCCGGATGATGAGCGTTCTAGCAGCCGGAAGCGATTTCTCCGGAACTGATTTTTCCGGATCGGACCTGATCAATATGAACTTTAATGGTATCAAGGGCCATTATACTATTTTTAACGGGTCCGATTTGTTTTACAGCCGCTTTATCAACGCATCTCTTGTCGGTGCCGGTTTTCAGGACTGCAACTTAAAAAGGGTTGATTTCACAGATGCGGACCTGAGGGATATCGATTTCAGTGATTCCAATCCGGAAGAATCCTACATATTGAAGAGGGATGGAAATTGAAACTGTTGAGTCATTTCCCCGCCATCGGCGTCAGTAACACATACATCATCGGTCCCGGAAATGGCGGTCAGGCAATACTTGTGGATCCGGGCCGTTTCGACGTAACACTTCTGGAACTGATCGAAAATAACGATTTTTACATTACTACCGTTCTGATTACCCACGACCATGACAATCACACTAAGGGTCTTAAAACGCTGATGAAGGTTTATGATGCTGAAATAATTGCCGGGAACAAACGGATTTATGATTTCGAGTCAAAACCTGTTATCGGCGGAATGCGAATAAACGCATCAGGATTCACCGTCGAGGTGATTGATGTGGAGGGTCATTCAAACGATAGCAGGGTTTTTAAAATCGGGGCATATCTATTTACAGGCGACGTGCTGTCCGCCGGCCGTGTCGGAAGTTCTTTGACGAGCGACACCAGGAAGCTTCTACTGCAGTCTACTCACAGTAAAATAATCTCATTACGGGAAGATTTGCTGATACTCCCCGGTCATGGTCCTCCAACAACGATATCTGCCGAGAAACGCTGGAATCCCGATTTTAACAGAGGGTATGAATGAAGAGATCGATACCGAGATTTGAGAGGATTCGGGTGAATCGATCAGGAAACGGTGCAGTAAAGCGTTTTTTACCCGAACCAGGCAGCTGTATCGAGAGTTTCCAGGAATGGAGCATCAGCGTAGCATCGGGGAACCTCGAATCGCGTCGGCTGTATACAGGATCACCAAGAACAGGGCAACCGAGAGACTGGAGATGAACCCGGATCTGGTGAGTGCGACCCGTCAGGATACGCAACTGCACCAGGCCATATCCGTCAGTTTCATCGAGAAGCCGGTATCGTGTGAGTGCATCCTTGGAATTCCTGACTCGGACAGCGAATTTTTTCCGGTCCCGAGGATCACGGCCTATTGGAATGTCTATTTCTCCTTCCGATACCGAAGGCTTCCCCCGGGTGACGGCAAGGTATGTTTTCTTGACAGATCTTTCCCTGAATTGCCCGGCCAGAAACTCAAGGGCATCAGGGTTTTTTGCCGCGATTATGAGTCCGGAGGTGTCCTTATCCAGCCGGTGGACAACACCGGGACGTATCCGATCTCCTCCAAACGCTGCATCTAATTCCCCATATCGATATAGCAGTCCCTGCACCAGTGTTCCATGCAGATGACCATGAGCCGGATGAACCACTACACCCTGTTCTTTATTGATTACGATACATTGATCATCTTCATAAATGATATCAAGGTTAACAGGTTCAGGAACTATATCCGACGAATGGGGATCGTTCCATTCCACTCTGATGACATCACCGTCTCTGAGACGTTTGGAGAACTTCAACTCAAAACCTGTTACATCCCTGACAGTTACCGAACGCCTTGAAATCTGACTTCGGGTAAACAATCCCAGAGAAGCTACAAAGCTGTCGACCCGGACTGTCTCTCCATCAGAGATCTGAACCGGGAATTCTTCACTGTTCATCCTCAACAGGCTCCTGACGGTTTCTCATATTGACATTTATAATGAGATCAACTGTAGCAATTATTAGGGAAACGCAGGCAGCAGTACCCACGATTATCGCAATATCCCGGCCGTCACGCTGGGAACCCATGGAATAGGCCGGATTAAAATCATTGGCCGCGTACATGGAAAAATCATAGATCAACGATGTGGCAAAAAAGGTAATCGGATAGGTTCCGATGGCCACAACCTCGTATCTTCTGAGATCGTGAGCCCAGAGGGGGAACTCGTCAGGATCATACTCTTCCGGCATCAGTGGTTCCGGTGGTGGAAGCTGTTGAGCCGGTATTATGGAAATGCCCCAGGCAATGAGAAACGAAATAAGAATTATTCCGCGCTTCATCACTTTCCTCCGAAAATCGTTGTTCCGATGCGCAGCATATTACTGCCTTCAGCAACGGCCCATTTATAGTCTGAACTCATGCCCATGGACAGAACGGGTACTCCGGTTATGAAGTTCCCGATACGCTCTGACCAATCGCGACATACCGAAAAACAGTTACGAACCTCTGATTCATCATCGACAAACGGAGCCATGGTCATCAGACCACGCAGTTTCAGATAGGGCAGCTGTGCTATCTCGGCGGCGGATTCAGCAAATTGGACAGGATCCCGAAAACCGGATTTTGATTCTTCCCTGGAAGTGTTTACCTGAAGGAGAATTTCCAGCTGGCATTGGATTTTCTCCCGGTGCCGGGAAAGGCGTTCGGCAATCTTCAACGTGTCAACTGAGTGGACACCGTTGTATCGGGCATCAATCCTGCCGACTTTGTTACTTTGAAGATGCCCGATCAGATAAAGAGGATACTGCACCGGATCAAGAAGAGCGAATTTTTCCGAAGCTTCTTCGACGCGGTTTTCGCCGAAAAGACCGAGCCCGGATTTCCCGGCTTCCATGATTTCATCGACACTGCGGGTTTTTGACACAGCCATGACAGTAATGGATGATGGATCCCGATGATAAAGACCGGCGATATTTTCCAGGCTGTCCTGAAATGCCAGCCAGTTCTCCCTTATCGACATAAAATTGATTATACCCATAGAACCCCTGGATGGGAAACGACGCGACGAATGACCGTTCCCATGCTTGACGCATTTGAATCATCCTACTAACGTTAGTCTTGAGCTTCCGGGGTGGCCTGTAAGGCCTGAGATTACACTCGTGAACCTGATCCGGATTATACCGGCGTAGGAACGGGGCTCTTCTTAACCCGGAACCATCCTTTAGATAAGGAGTGGTTCCATGATACGAACCCGCCTTTTTCAATGTACTTGTATAACACTCTGCCTTGTTCTGACCTTCCCGTTGGCAGCACGGGGAAGTGGCGATAATTCCGGCGAGCTTATACTCAATGTCTATTGCTATGACTCATTCAGCTCCGAATGGGGACCGGGTCCGTCGATCGCCGAATCATTTTATGAGGCCTCCGGCATTAAAATCGAATTCAATGCGCCCGGAGATGCGGTGACGGTTCTCAACCAGCTCATTCTGGAAAAGGGGAAATCACATGCGGATGTTGTTATCGGCCTGGATAACAGTCTGCTGATTCGGGTATTGGATGCCGGCATTCTTGAACCCTACGAATCTCATGCCCTGGATACGGTTCCCTCTGAACTCATTTTTGACGAAACCTATCACCTTCTGCCATTTGATTACGGCCATTTTGCCATCTGCTATGATTCCGAGCTTCTGCCGCTTCCTCCGACTTCCCTGGAAGACCTCACTGCCGACAAATATACCGATTCTCTGGTACTGATGGATCCGAGGACGTCGACTCCCGGCCTGGGATTCCTGTTGTGGACCATCGCAGTGTACGGCGACGGCTGGCCTGAATACTGGGAAAGACTTCGCCCCTCCATCCTTACCGTCACCGAAAGCTGGAGCCAGGGATATACGCTGTTCACCATCGGTGAGGCGCCTATGGTGCTCAGTTATGGAACCAGCCCTGTATACCATGTCGAATATGAAGGAACCCATCGCTACAGGGCCGCGGAATTCTCGGATGGCCATATCATGCAGCTTGAAGGGATGGGAATCATTTCGGGGACGGACAATCGTGATGAAGCGGAGGCATTCATAGATTTCATGCTCGGTGAAGAAGCCCAGACCGCACTGGTAATGAATAACATCATGCTTCCGGTTAACAGTGAACTGACCCTTCCTCAGTCTTTCGAAATGGCACTGCACCCGGATAAAATCGTCTCTCTACCCGACGGATTCCCAGATACAGACGAGATTGAAGAACTCATCAATCGCTGGACCGAGGTATTCAGCCATTGAAAAACCGGGGGCGACAGCTCGGCGGGACCTGGGTGCTTCTCTGGCCCGCACTCTTCTGGACGGCTGCTTTCGCCGTTCCTCTCATAGCCGTAGCAGTGCGGGCGGCCGATTCAATTACCGAGCTTGTTCATCTTACAGTTTCTCCCTATTACAGAGGATTGCTGGGATTTACCGTCAAACAGGCCGGCTTGAGTACTATTGCTTCGGTCATCTTCGGACTGCCGGGCGCCTATTACATCGGTCGGTACCGATTCCCGGGCCGAAGCCTGCTGAAATCCATTGCCACAGTGCCCTTCGTCCTGCCTCCGATTCTTGCAGTTCTCGGATTCATTCTCGTATTCGGAAATTCCGGGTTGATTAACTCCATAAGGGATTCTTTCAGCGGCGGCGAAGCCGCACCGTGGAAAATCCTCTATTCACTCCAGGCCATAGTCATGGCTCATGTTTTTTACAATTTTCCGCTTACTCTCCGCATCGTCGGTGATGCCTGGTCGGCCCTGCCTCAATCAACCTATTATGCCGCGAGGTCTCTTGGTGCCGGTCGGCTGAAAACTCTTATCACGGTAGACATCCCCAGACTGGCACCGGCAATCCTGACTGCAGCGGTTATTACTTTCCTGTTCTGTTTCCTGAGCTTTGCCATCATCCTCGTTCTCGGCGGAGGCCCTGAACTGAGTACACTGGAAGTGGAAATCTACCGGCTGATCAAATATCAGCTCAACTTCGACCGGGGCAGCGCTCTTGCAATGATGGAGTCGTTTATCGCCCTGGGATTACTCATTGTATATGTCCGGGCAGATTCATGGCTTCGTAAAAGAACGATAGACGATGCCTTGAATAGTGGGGCCAGGGAACCCGAACGAATCGAAGGGATCAAGGCCGTTCCCGCCATTATTTACCTGGTCCCGGCGCTCTTTCTGATTCTTGCACCATTGTTATCTGTCGTCCTGCACAGTTTTATAGTCCGACCGACCAGAATCGCCCCTCTCCAATTTTCTTTCAGGCACTGGGCCAGATTATGGGGTGGCGGAATCATCGGCGGGTCGGTTCCCCTGGCGGCCGTACTGCGTACCTTGATCCTGGGTATCGTAGTCGCCATTACCACGACTCTCACGGCGTCGTTCGCAGGATGGTACTCATCACACAGGTCAGGCAGAACCGTGAGGGTTCTGGAGGCTATGCTGATTCTTCCACTGGGAGTCAGTTCCGTCATACTCGGCCTGGGTTACCTCATCGTAGCGAATCGGATACCTTCCGGCAACTTCATAAGACTTGTGGCCCTGGTAGGCGCTCATACGGTGATGGCGCTGCCGTTCGCCTACCGCATCATCTCGGGTCGCCTGAAAGAGATATCACCTCGTATACCCCAGGCCGCCCGGGCATTGGGTGCCGGGCCCCTGAAATCGCTTTTTTCTGTTGAGCTGCCTCTGGCCAGACCTGCATTGATTACGGCCGCCGTTTTTTCAATGGCATTATCGTCAGGTGAGTTGAACGCCACAATAATCCTCGCCCCCGGCGATTTCACGACGATGCCGCTTGCGATATACAGAATGATCGGGTCCTACGATATTTTCGGAGCCTGCGCCCTGGGAACAGTTCTCATCGGCATCAGCATCATCAGTTTCCTCACTCTGGACCGATATGGAGAAATCTCATTTTGAAAACTTCACCCTTGATTTTCGACAGTGTCCGTTTCACACGTGGTGATTTTCGCCTGGATGTCGATGTACGGTTCCGTGAGGGTGAATTGACGGTGATTCTTGGGCCCAGCGGCTGCGGGAAGACAACACTGCTGGACTTGGCCGCAGGATTTCTCCGTCCCTCCGGCGGATCTATTCTCGAAGGAAAGCGGGATGTCACCCTGTGGCCGCCGGACAAAAGGAAGGTGGGTGTTGTCTTTCAGGATCATGCACTCTTTCCCCATTTGA
>JAUVIY010000255.1 GCA_030592625.1 Spirochaeta sp.
ACAGAGTCACTTTGACCAAAGAAGAACGAGAGGAATTGGAATTACTATCAACAACCGGTAAAAGAGCCGCTCGAACCGTAATGTATGCACGAGCATTACTTTTACTTGATGCTGGAGAGTATGGTCCCAAGTGGTCGGTTGCCAATGTGGCAGAAGCTTTGGGTCCAACCTCTCGCAGTCTCGAGCATTTAAAAAAAAGATTTGTCGAAGAAGGATTTTCAGCGGCTCTGGAAAGAAAGAAGCGTGAGAAACCACCCCGGGAAATTCAATTTGGAGGTGAGTTTGAAGCTCAGCTCCTGGCCCTGGCGTGTTCAGAGTGTCCGGAAGGGCGGAACCGGTGGACAATACGGCTCCTGGCTGAAAAACTGGTTGAATTGAAAATTGTTGAGAACGTTTCTCCCATGACGGTGCATAACACTTTAAAAAAAATGAACTTAAGCCTCACTTGAGCAAGTATTGGAAGATACCACCGGATCAGAATGCCAGCTTTGTTGCCGCTATGGAGGACGTGCTTGAAGTCTATGCACGCCATTACGACCCAAAATACCCCGTAGTCTGTATGGATGAATCAAGTATGCAGTTGATTGGAGAAGTGACAGCACCGATCCCTGCAGCCCCCGGGCATCCGGTATTAATGGATGATGAATATGTTCGTAAGGGTGTCGCAAATATATACATTGAAGTTGAACCGCTGGGTGGAATACGGAAAGTAAAATCATCACTCGCCGGACTCGAATTGATTGGGCTCTATTTATTAGAGAGATGCTTGAAGAACGGTATAAGGATGCTGAAAAGGTGGTTTGAGTCATGGACAATCTTAATACGCATAACATTGCCTCTTTGTATTCAGTTTTTCCGCCGGAAGAAGTCCGAAGTCTGGCCGACCGGCTTGAAATACATTTTACCCTGAAACACGGAAGCTGGCTGATTCAGGTACTTATGGCCCTTGGATGACATCATTCACCTCAACATCAGAATCTCTAATACGAAATGATATTCATACCACAATTTTTCGTATCTCAGTGCAAGTGATATCCCGGATAAATACCAATAATTCATGAGAAACAGTAATACGGACCAAGTGCTTGCAGGGTATTGAGCATGAAGGCATACTGGGCTCGATGAACCCTGACAAGAAGGCAGCCGACCAATTCCTGAGCAGGATCGAGATGCATCCTGAAGGGATCGACCTGAAATCAACAGTCGACCACATGATGGATGAAATGAAACGGGGCTTGAACGGAGAGCCCTCTTCTATCGCGATGATTCCCACCTACATGGAAGTCGCTTCCGACATCCCGGTGAATGAAAAGGTGGTGGTTCTGGATGCCGGTGGTACAAATATCCGTGCTGCCCTGGTGTCCTTTACCACTGAAGGCAAGCATGTCATCGAGGATTTCAGCAAGCAAGCCATGCCCGGAACTCAAGGGTTTGAGGTTAAACGTGAGGAGTTTTTCGATGCCATGGCCGCACTTTTGGAACCCATGATCGGCCGCGGTGGTAAAATCGGATTTTGTTTCTCTTATCCCACGGAAATCTTTCCTGATAAGGACGGACGGCTCCTGCACTGGACTAAAGAAATCCTGGCACCGGATGTCGTCGGACGGAGTATCGGCAACGATCTCAAGGACGCTCTTGCCGGGCGTGGTGTTTCAAAGATCCCGGAAGTAGTGATTCTCAACGATACCGTAGCCACATTACTCACAGGCAAGGTTTCTCAAACCGGACGGGACTGGGGCGGATACACGGGTTTCATCCTGGGGACCGGCACCAATATCTGCTATGTGGAATCCAATGCCGCCATCGGAAAAATCGACGGCTTAAATCCAGCCCACAGCCAGGTTATCAACTGTGAATCCGGGAGTTTTACCAGCCGATACCGCGGTGAAGCGGATAAAAGTCTCTGCGGACTTACCGAAAGACCCAAATCACACTGGCTGGAAAAAATGCTATCAGGCCGTTATTTCGGTCCCCTCGTGACTCAAACTGTACTTCTGGCCGGCCAGGCGGGGCTTTTCAGCGATAGAGCATTCACCGCGATGAAAGATATCGGTGAGATATCCACGAAAGATGCGGATAACTACACTCATAACCCGTCAGATACAAGCAATACCCTGGTTGCCGCCATGAAAGCAGCCGGCAGTGGCTCGGATGCCGGTCGGCTCTGGTTCCTGATTGATGCCCTGCTGGAACGTGCTGCGAAGCTCACGGCCGCCAATCTGGCCGCATCGGTTCTCAAAGGTCAGAGCGGATGCGGTCCCCTGGCGCCGACATGCCTCACCATCGATGGAACAACCTATTACCGCTACTACCGATTCCAACACCGTGTGGAGTCTTTCTTGAGACCCTTCCTCACCTCTTATGACAAGTACTATGAAACGGTGCAGGTTGATGATGCTCCACTCATAGGTGCAGCAGTGGCGGCACTGACAAATTAGAACCCTTGGCCATATGCCGATTTTACTCGTGAGAAAAGTGGGTTGACTGTACGTTTTTTTTTCTCATATCTGGCGAATGTGTCCCGGGTTTCTTATCATGATAGAGAAACCTTATGAATCAAGCTGATTTCAACGGAAAGAGCATCCTGATCGCAGACGACGAAGAATATGTCCGGCACCACCTGGCGAAGAAGCTGAGTGGCATGGGGCTCAGAGTCTTCCAGGCCGGCACCGGCATGGAAGTGCTCGATCTGGCTGGTGAGCATCCCGATCTCATCATTATGGACGTGAAAATGCCCGTTCTGGATGGACTGGAAACAGCCCGCCGATTGAAGACCGATAACGCGACAAGCAATATTCCGGTGGTCCTGCTCAGTGCCATGGCCCAGCGGGAAGAAGTTGCCAGGGGTATGGCGACCGGTGCCGATGAATATGTGATGAAGCCGATCACTTTCAACCGGCTTATGGAATCGATTCGTGAGCACATTCACTAACTAAGCGCGCATCAGTATGCTGAACAATTCCGATGAAGAAATCCGTGAATCCGAGCGCCGTCTGATTCAGAAAGAGCTGTTTCTGCTGGAAGACCAGAAAGAGGCGGCGGAGAAGCGTTTTCAGGCCATGTTCGAAAACGCGCTGGTGGGGCTGTTTCGTGGTGATGTCGAAAGGCAGCTGCTCACCGATGCCAACTATGAGGCGGCACTGACTTTTGGATTCGACTCGGTGGAATCTTTGATACTCCATGTGAACGCCGACAAGGAAAGTTATAATTTCTTTGAAACGATGCCCGACCCTCCACAACTCACCGATGGAAATCCATATTCTTTTTCGTCCAGGGCACAGCGGCGGGACGGGACGGAGTTCTGGGCACAGTTCTCGGTACGGTACACCGAGGAGGGAAAATACATCGAAGGCGCGGTGAAGGATATCACCGATCAGGTTGAATCCATGGACCGTCTGCGGCAGGCCAAGGCTGAGGCCGAGGAGGCCAATGAGGCGAAAAGCCGTTTTCTGGCCACCATGTCCCATGAGATCCGGACACCTCTGAACGGGGTTATCGGTTTTGCAGAGATACTTCTGGAACAATGTGACGGCAGGAGCCGGGATTACGCCAGGAAAATCCTGAACGAATCGGACCGCCTGATGGTTCTCATTAATCAATTGCTCGATTTTTCCCGCCTGGAAGCCAATAAAATCAGTCTGGAGAGTATTCTTTTCGATCTCCACCAGGTTCTGGATGAAGCTGAAGTTTCACCGAAGAAAATGATCGGAGAGAAAGGGCTCGGGTATTCCAGGGAATCCGATGGTGACGTACCCCGATGGTTTCTCGGCGATCCCATGAGGCTCAGGCAGATTCTATCCAATCTTCTCTCCAATGCGGTCAAGTTCACCGAGAAAGGAAACATTACCCTCAAAATCAGCTGCGAAAATGGTCCGAGCGGTATACCCTATCTCAGATTCTCGGTAATCGATACGGGTATCGGGATTCCGGAGGACAAGATTGATACGATCTTTTCCAGTTTTGAACAGGCGGATACCAGCATCAGCCGCAAGTACGGCGGTACCGGACTGGGAATCTCAATCTGCCGTGAGCTGGTTATTCTGATGGGAGGGGAACTCAATGTACAAAGCCGGATCGGCGAAGGATCCGAATTCTTTTTCACCATTCCGTTGAAACTTCCTCCCGAAACCATGGATGGGGTACCGGCGTACAGGGACGGAGAGCCATTCCGATTGAGCCTGCTCGACGGTGTCCGCGTTCTCCTTGTGGAGGACTATGAGACCAACCGGGAAATCGCCGGATATCACCTTGAGAAGGCCGGTTGCCTGGTATATCACGCCGAAAATGGGCGGAAGGCCCTGGATTTCCTCGATACCAACGGTTCGATGGATCTCATTTTCATGGATTTGCATATGCCGGTGATGGACGGTCTTGAGACGACACGGACACTCAGGGCTTCAGGATTGAAGACTCCGATTATCGGTATGACTGCCAGCGCCTATGC
>JAUVIY010000359.1 GCA_030592625.1 Spirochaeta sp.
ACGGTTCGATGGATCTCATTTTCATGGATTTGCATATGCCGGTGATGGACGGTCTTGAGACGACACGGACACTCAGGGCTTCAGGATTGAAGACTCCGATTATCGGTATGACTGCCAGCGCCTATGCAGACGACAGGACCCGCAGCCTGTCCGCCGGAATGAATGATTTTCTCACCAAACCCCTTCGTCGGATCGAACTCCTGGCAAAAGCCGTGGACTGGATCACCACCGACGGCCCTATAGCCGGAAAAGAAAAAAATCCGGAGAAAATCTCGCCGACTCCCGCGGTGACGGCCTCATCAACCCTCAGGTATAATGAGTTCCTGGGTGAATTGAGCGGAGAGGCGGAACTGACCGCGGAACTTTTTGACGGTTTCGCCAAAGACGCCGGTTTACGCCTGAATGAAGCCGAGAAGGCCTTGAAAGAAGGAGATATGGAGCGGCTCCACCGGGAAGCCCATTCCATCAAGGGCGGTGCATTGAACCTGATGGCCGACGACCTTGCTGAGAACGCGTTCAAGCTGGAGCAGGCCACGAAATCCGGCGCTGACGCTAAAGAACTGAAAAGCAAGCTGGCAAACCTGAATGAAGCGTTCAACCGCTTCCTGGAAGCCTGGAAAACGATACGGGAGAATAATGAAACCGACGAAGGATAGCCTGGTTCTCTATAAACAGACACCGGCGCTGGTAAGCGCCGCAGGAGTCAAGCTCGACATATTGCTTCCCGGAGGAAAAACCCGAAGTGTCCGTGAAAAAGATATATTCCCCCTGCATCCGGGTCCGGTGCCCCGCTTTCCCGAGCTGGAAAAAGGAGCTCCTGAAGGACAGCCCGAAGAAGCCTGGGAACTGCTGCAGGGCGAATCTCCGTCACTGCAGGAGCTGGCCGAACTGGTATACGGCGAATACTCGCCATCCACCTCGTGGCTGGCATTTAAACTCCTGAATCGCTCGCCCTGGTTCCGGGGTACTCCTGATGCCATCGAAGTGGCTGATATCGAAACCGTCACAGCGCGTATCAAATCCGATCAGGAAAAAGCCAATGCCGAACAGCGATGGGAGGATTTCCTCGGGCGATTTCAGCAGGGAAATATCGACCGGGAAGCCGACGAACCTTATTTGAGAGATCTGGAAATGTACGCCCTGGGGCGGAGCAAGGGGTCTCGCATCCTCAAGGCCATAGGCAAAACCCAGAGCCCCGAGAACGCCCACCGGGTAATGATCGCCAAAGGTGTGAAAGACCCTGAGTGGAATCCCCACCCAATTCGCCTGGATGTCCCTCTGGACATTCCCGATTATTCCCTGGGAGAAATGAGCGACGACGAAGAAAGGCTCAACCTCACCGGTATTGAAGCCTTCGCTATCGACGACGAGGGCAATCAGGATCCCGACGACGCCGTAACCTGGGACGGGACGAGATTCTGGGTTCATGTGGCCGATGTTTCCGGCCTGATTCCCGTCGGATCCGATGCGGATGAAGCCGCCCGGGAGAGGGCCGGCAGTCTGTACCTGCCGGAACTTACCGTGCCCATGCTGCCTCCTGAGGCCGCTGCAAAACTGGGCCTGGGACTCCATGAAACCTCTCCCGCACTTTCCTACTCCTTCGAAATCGATGACGGTGGGGAGCTCAAAGACTTCTCCATTCACCTGACGAGGGTCCGTGTCACCCGGCTTACATACAGGGAAGCCGATAAACGCATGGGTGAGGAGCCTTTCGCCGGTATGAAGAAAATCACCGATGCCTTCCGATCCCGTCGGAAAGCCGCGGGTGCGGTATCCATCAACCTGCCGGAAGTGAAAATCCGTGTAGACGGGGAGGGGGAGATTCATATCACTTCACTGCCCGAACTGGCCAGCCGGAAAATGGTAACTGAAGCCATGCTCATGGCCGGTTCCCAGGCCGCACTCTGGTGCCTGGACAAGGACATACCCGTTCCTTTCGCCGTTCAGGAACGGTCAGACGATGCAGTTGACGGCGCAGTTGATGATGCCGCCGATGAGCCGGGGAAAGACGATTATGTTGCCCAGTTCAACCGTCGGAAGGGAATGAAACGAAGCCGAACCACTCTTGAATGCTCGCCCCATGCCGGTCTGGGCCTGAAGGCCTACACCAGGATTACCAGCCCCTTGAGGCGATATCCCGACCTCATCGCCTCAAGGCAGATACGCTCATTCATCCTGGGCCGGAAGCCTGAAGACAAGGAATCCGTACTGGCGGGTCTTGCTGCCTTCGAATCCCGAACCGGTTCCCTCGTACAGTCCGAGCGCCGTTCCAATCTTTTCTGGAAGCTGCAGTGGCTCAAGCGCCGCCCCGATTGGAGTGGAGAAGCCGTCCTCGTCGACCGCCGGGAGCGTCAGGGCTTCTTTCTCATCCCCGAAATCGCCATGGAAACCCGGGTGGCGTTGAAAAAAGATGTAAAACCGGGCGGCCGTGTTATCCTGAAGCTGAAAGAAGCGGATATCGCCGAATCGACGGTGCTGTTTATTATTCAGGAGGTGTTGGATTGACCTCTGGCGCGCCGGCCCCTAAAACTGTTCTCATCCTGTCCATCATTCTCGGCGCAGTCTTTGGCACTTCCGCCTTCACCCAGGGAATCGAGTTCGCCGACGGCCTTCTCTATAACGACTTCTACGCCGTTACCGTCCATCATTCGGATGGGGAGAGCTTCACCCTCTTCGATGCGGCATCCTTCGAAGGCGATGCACCGCCCTGGCCGGGCAATGAAGGAAACTTCGGTGCCGTTCCCGGATCGAATCCCGGTAAGCAGATGAAATACTTCTTCTGGGTCCGTAGAATCGGTGACACCGGCGCCATCACCTATCCTCTTTCATTCAGTAAAATTCTCGAAATTGAATTCACCGGTCCTCACGGGGGAACAGTATCGGTATTACCGCAGGAAGGAGAGCTTATCATCGGAGAAGAAGAGCGGGATGTGAGTGTTCTGGTTTCCGATGAAAGCGATCGTTTTACCGGCTGGTTCGGATTCAGGGAAC
>JAUVIY010000031.1 GCA_030592625.1 Spirochaeta sp.
GGTCTGGTTTCTTATCAGATAAAAGTAGCCGGTAATGACGGGATGACCCGGATTCTCGCAGAATCCGACGGTCCCGAGAATTGGAAGATCCTCCTCCCCGCCCCCGAACCTGAAACTTATTTCTGGCGGGTGGAAGCCGTCGCCGCAGACGGTCTGCCGGTCCCGGTATCCGAAACCCGCAGCTTCACCGTTCGCCCGCTCACCGGTTCTGTGGAACTCATCGATCCCTCGCCCGGGGACACTATGGAACTTGAACCCTATTCACCCCACACTTTCGTATGGCGGAGCGAAGTTCCCGGCACCGCACGCTTCCAGCTCGACCGCATCATGGATACGACAAGTGGTGAAAGGGTGAAGATCATTGAAAGCCTGGTAAAGGGCGAGAACTTCACCGCACCACTCCCTGGAGAGGGCACTTACGTCTGGCAGATCCGGATCCTGGACGACGACGGCCGGACCCTGCGTGAAAGCCCGGAAGGTCGTTTTCGTCTCCGCTCCGAGTTCAGTCCGCCGATATTGAGCAATCCGAGACCCGGTACGGTTATCAGCCTCGTCGGCTCGTCCAAGCTCTCCATTGGTTGGGACCCTTCCCCGGGTGCCGACGCCTACCGGGTGGTTTTGAAAGCCCCGAACGGCACCGTCGTCGGTCGGGACGACCGAGTCATCGGCCTGGACCGTGAATTCTCACTGACCGCAGCCGGCGGTGCTGCCGGTGGCGAAGGGACATACAGTGTGGAACTCACCTCCCTCCGGGACAATCCGCCCTCCGGCGCATCCAGAACCAGCGAAACCGCGACATACCGCTTCGAAGTTGGTGATTTCGTCCAGTATTCCGCCGCCGTACCCCTATCCCCCGGCAACGGCGCCACCATAAGCGCCCTGGAATCCCTGCGGAACGGGGTGACTCTCAGCTGGAATCAGGATCCGCCTCTGGGCCGCTACACCGTTGAAATCGACAACGGTACAGTCACCAGACTCTATCAGACCACAGAACCCACCCTCAACCTGGAAGCCCTCGACTCGGGCAGCTATCGATGGCTCGTCCGCTCCCGGGACAGCTTCGGTCAGGAAGCACCGGACAGTCGGAGTTCCCGGTTCTCTATCCCGGAACTTCCCACCCCGGTCCGACCCACCGTAACATCCCCGGGACCTGGTGAAGATGTGGACATGACCGGCCGCCGGAGCCTCGTATTCACCTGGGAAAGCGTAAACGGGGCTGATTTCTACGATCTGGCGTTGTATGTTGAGGGTTCAGGATCGCCGCTGCTCAGAGAAACGGGGTTGACCGGGACGCGATATGCACTTGATAACCTTCGGATACTGGATGTGGGGAACTTTATTCTCACCCTCCAGGCCAGTACCGAATACGAGGATGTGGGTGTCACCCGCACGAGTCCCGGGGTACGGGTACCCTTCTCTCTCTCGGTGAATATTGCCGACACGGCGCCGACGATCCTCACCGACGAGCTGCAGTATGCCGATTAGAAGATGCAATGAAAAAAAATGCCTTCGAATAATCCTGTTGTTACTGACCTTCCTGTCAGCCGCAGCAATTCTGTCGGCCCAGGAAAAAATCGAATGGGAACCCGTCGACGGGACCGATCATTACCGTGTCGAGATTCGCCTGAACGGTGAACTCGTCCTGGAAACCCGGAGCAATGAGCCCCACATCCCCCTCTTTCTCCCACCCGGGGAATACGATTTTCAGATAAAAGTTATCAACACCTTCGGAAAAGTCGCTTCGGCCGGCGAATGGAGTCCCCTGAAAATCACCGCTCCTGAGATTCCCTTTATCATTGATTTCCTGCCGATGGAAATCCACGAAGGCGGTGAGGCTGTCTTCCGAACCCGGGTCAGCGGCCTGGTATCCGAACCCGGGGAATCCACCATCTTCATACTGGAAGATGCGGAAGGCAAGCAGCTTCAGCTGGAATCCGAGCCATCAGCCGCCACAACTGAAGGTCAAAACGGTGACTGGAAAGAAGTGATTCTGAAGGCCCGGCGACCGAAACCCGGACCAGGCCCCTGGACCCTCGTGATGACCAATCCCGACGGTCGGGAGAATCGGATGGAAACGGCCCTTGTCGTCCTGGACCGGCTTCGTCCCAGAATCCGCAAGTTCAGCCCGAGAGAAATCCCCGCAGGAGAAGTTCATAACATGGTGGTGCTCGAAATCACCGGAATGGAATCAGGCGCCGTCATTGAGTTTTCAGGTCCCTCAGTTATCAAGGCTACCCTCCTGAAAGAGAATAAAGACGGCATCCTGGAGTACAGCCTGAACCTCCAGGACGTCGGAATCGGATGGTATTCGGTCAGCGTCACCAATCCCTCCGGAGATTCGGATTTCAAGGCAAAAGCATTCGAAGTTCTCCCTGCACCACCAACCCCTGAAGAAATCACCGCGGCGAACGCCCTGAAAATCGATGAAAATGAACCCAGGCCCATCCCTGAATTCCCCCGATCAGTTTTCGGCGGCTGGCATTTCACCTTCCCTATCGGTTCAGCTTCCGAATATTTCAAAAACGGTTATGCCGGGTTGTCACTGGGATTTTCTCAAAAGTTCCACAACGATCTGGTAAGACGTATTCCCGGATTCGATGGTATCGCATGGGATTTCACCTTCAGCTACTCATATAACAGAACCACCTTTCCTCTCATCGTAATCAACCTCAACCGCTACGATTTTCTCCTCGGGCTCAACTATGTCACCCCATTCGACTTCCCGGTAAATCTCCTGTTACGGACCGGAGCCGGTATGGGATTTTCCATTTACACCTCTCCGGATCACGACCGGGACGAATGGCTCGGCCCATTCAAATTGAGGGAGCTGGATTCGCTGGATTTCATTGCGAGATTCGGTATCGGTGCCCGTTACGAAATCAACACCAGGTGGTATATCGATCTCACCTGCGACATCGCCGCCACGTTCTACTTGAGCCGGTCCGCATGGTCCATACAGCCCAGGCTTGAAGGAGGATGGCAATGGTAAACCGACACAACCTTCTCATTCTGCTGATTCTGGTGATTCTGTTGACCTCTGGCGCCACAGCCTTCGGCCAGGATGATACCACTATGGGAACCAATGAGGGATCCGTCACCATCGAATGGGAATCCCTGGAAGCCTTATACCGCATCGAGGTGCGTCGGGACGGCCAGGTATTCATCGATACCGAGCAGTCAATGAATGAACTCAAGCTCAATCTGGCCCCCGGTTTCTACGAGTATAGAATCCATGTCCTCAATCCCTTCGGTAAGGAAGTCTCGGCCTCCGAATGGCTGCCGCTCAAAGTCGAAAGTTCCCGTGTCCCCTATTTCCGGGTGAGAACCCCAGGGGTCATCTGGGAGGGAGATACAGGAATCGAAATGATTGTGGAATCCTCAAACCTGAGGGAGGGAACTGTCTTCCACCTCTCCAACGGCGAACGTTGGATCCCCGCAGAATGGCATGGAGACGGTAATCTCTACACAGTCAGATTATCGGAAACGGCCCTGGAACCCGGCAGCTGGGACCTGGAAGCCGCGGATCCGTCGGGTATGACATTTGTCCATCCTGAAGCCCTCATCGTCAGGCCCAACCGTTCACCGGATGTCAAAAGACTTGACACTCAGGAAGTTCCCCCGGAAGGCCTGGTCCCGATAGAGATAACAGGCGAAGCCTTCGATCCTGAAATGACCGTCAGATTCGAGGGACCCGGCGGCGATCTTCCGGTAGTCGCCGTGGAAATCATCGAAGGCAGCAGGGCTCTGGTATATCTGGATATGAACGAGGCCCAACCGGGAGACTACACCCTCATCGTCTCAAACCCTTCCGGGGGTGAAACCCGGGAAGAGAATGCTATCACTGTTACAGTTCCTGAGATTGAGGAAATCATCAAAAAGCAGCCCCGATTCGAGTTCCAGATCGGATATGCGCCGACACTCATAATCGTACGGGAAGACAACGGAACCATCCCGGTCTACCTGGGCTTTGATTTTGCCGGTATTTTCCACTCGGGATGGAAAAAACCCTTCTTTCGGGGGTTGGGTGTGGAAGCCCGGGCCTTCGTCGGCGTTTCAGGACCAAACGACCTGGATAATTTCTATATTAATGGCATCGGCAGTCTGGATCTTTCCGGATACTACCGCCCCCTGGTTAAAGGGAGAGTGGCTCCGGTTTTTCTGCTCGGTATCGGGAATATGTGGTCAGGTTACGCAAAAGAATTCGGAATCAAGAACATTCTGTTCATCCGCACCGGAATCGGCATGGATATCGTCAATCAGAGAAAAGTCACTCGCATCGGTTTGAACTTCAGTACAGGTTCTGCCGGGGACACATTCCCAATTGTATCCCTGATGTTCCGCCGGGGGATTCGATATTAAGGGATGAAAAACCACAGCATGTTCATACAAAGTCTACACAGGGAAGACACCATAGACCGGAAATACCGAATGGGTACGGTTATATTGAGAATGATGAAAATACGAAGCCGTGTATATCACATACCGATTCTCGCCGCCTTGATACTGATTCTCGGCAGCTGCAATGCCCTGAAGCGGGGGGATTTTCTTCAACAGACCGACAACACGCTGTATTTCACCCATATCGGGTTTCTCGTAGCGGATAACCCCTTATTGTCCCGAGACGCAATCACCAATGTTTCAGGGACGGATACAAACATATGGATCACCGTACCTTACGATGCGGACACCACCTCCCCGCTGGCTATTGATTTCGACGTGGTGGGCAAGGATACACAGGTGGAATTCGAAGATCCACCCGGCAGCACCATCTTCTTGCCCATCAAGTCCGGAGATCCCGTCCCTTTTTTCAATGATGGAGTCACTCCTGTACCCCGGCTTTTTCGCATCATAAAAAAAGATACTTATACCGGTGAGATGGATGCCCGGGACATCGTTGTCAATGTCACCAAGATAATCCGACCGGTCCTGTGGAACCCACCAGCACCCGGAGATGTCAGTCCTTTTATTGGGGCAACGGCCTTCCGTTTCACCTTTGTCGACGAGAATGATATCATTATTCCGAATATTGCCGGAGGCAGCTGGAATCTTGATCCCGAGCTCGTCGAATGGGATGAATGGAGAATGGACTTAACCGCCCCGAGCTACGATGCGGGGCCTCCGGAAGGATACCTCACTGTTGTCGAGCTTTACTTTCCCGGAGAACACTGGATTGAACTGAAAGACGATCTGTTCTCCGATATCAACGGGTATAACAGCCTTTTCAAGCATATCGAATTCCGTTATGAACCGCCGCCTGTGTACCTTTCCAAATCCGGTGATAACACTGACGATGGGCTCACTCCATCAACACCCGTTCTGGACTGGCATGTGGCCTACGGCAAAGCTCAGGCCGCCGGAATTTCCGACATCTATATCGAAGCCTCCGACATGCCCTACGACGTCGCCGGTGCTGATTTGATAGACGGCTTAATCTGGCCGGTGAATATCTTCGGCAGCTGGAAGCCGGGCTTTACCGCCCGGTATGATGAAGATTGGGACGAACGACCGCCCACCATCCTTTCTCATTCGGGCCTGCCCAATGGAACATTGATAGACGACCCCGAGGCTGTCCTGACCTACAGAAATATCTCATCCGATTTCGTCCTGGATGGTATCAGTATCTATCCTGGTGTAGTCGCTGATTTTGCCACCGCGCTTAAAATCGACGCCTCGGATCTCCGGATTCAAGACAGTCAATTCTACAATCCTATTGGTTCCAGCATTGAAGCGACAGCCGTTACCGTTACAGACATCTCGGGACCTTCCAAGCCACAGTTCAGGGAATCAGGATTCATCGGCAAAGTCGGAGGGACGAATACTTCCACCGGGCTCCGAACTTTCGGTTCGGACGTCGAATTGGGTGGATGTTTTATTCTCGCCGGTGATCTTTCCGGTAACAGCACCGGTATCGAAGGGACGGACAGCAGCATCAGCATTGGATGGAGCTATATCCTGGCCGGTGTAATTGACCCGGAAGACAATACATTCACGGAAATTGATAATCGCGGTATTAATCTGACAGATACCGACTTGATTCTCCAAAATGTCTGGATTCATGCAGCCGACAGCACATCAGATTCTATAGCATTGAACTATCAAATCACCGCCATTAACCATCATGCCTGGATTAACGAGGCCACCCTTATCAGCGGACGAGCTAATAATTCCGTAGCTCTGCATGCCATCAATTCCAATAATGGAGAACTCCACCTCTTCAATTCGGTACTCCTCGCCGGTCGAGCCCAAACAGGCAGTTCGGTGGGTATTATATTCAACGGCATGGACAATTCCCAGATTATGGGGAATGCCATCCACGTTCGGAACGGCTCTACCCCGGCAGACAGCTACGGAATCCTATTCTCAAATTCCGCAGGCACAGGCACCGACGTCCGCAACAATCTGATTTGGTCGGATACCAGCAGCCAAACCCTGGGAATCATGGCCGATTTCGACATTACCGCTTCCCCCATTCATGTCAGGCACAATGATTTCTGGAACACCGGAGGAGCCGCCGAATTAGACCTTGGAGACGGCGGCGGGCCGAGAAGCATCGCGAGTGCGCATGCGAACTTCCCGAATTATTACGGGAACGTCGGCATTTCCGCCGATATGGATATCACTTACGATTACGCCACCGGACAGATCGACATGACAGATGTCGGCCGGGTAATAGGTACACCCCCGACGGATGTCATGTTCGGCGGTGAGGATCTCAGCGGAATTGCTGAATACCCGGAAGAGAGTGCGGGGGACAAACGGGACAGACGCTGGATACAGCGTACCGGTTATGCCGGGGTCGGATGGTCCATCGGCCCCTACGAGTATGATAGTGGGAGTTTTCCCCAGGTCATCTACGTTTCAAGCCTCGGAGACGATAATCATCCCCTTGGGACCAGCGACGCACCTTTTGCATCCCTGCCTCGGGCCTACGACATCGCCAGGACGGCCCCGGTAGGAACAATACGCACCGATGCCATGGAAATCCGTGTATCCGAGGGCATCTACGACATGAATAATCCTATCATGCCCGACATCGACACCGGTCCGGACCTCCGCATTATCGGCGGATACGACAAGAATACCTGGATCTGGTATCCGGCAGCCAACGTCACCGAACTCTTCCGGGATACAGGGGCAGAGGTACTCTGTTACGACGGTAACGGCACCACACAGGGGGGCCTTTTGGAAGGCTTCACCCTGAGAAACAGCAGGATTGGCGCATCAGTAGTGAGCTTGAGGATACAGGGGAAAGCAAGTCCCGAGATTCGGAACAACATCATCATTGGCGGCTCATCCGGTTTCGATTCAAAGGCTATAGTCATTTCTAATGAAGCCAACCCTGTAATCGTTGCCAATCAGATTTTCGCCGGTACCAATTCAATCTTCAGTTATGGGATTGAGATTACAACAGCCGGAGCCGAAATATATAACAATGTCATCCATTCAGGTGCGGCAGCTATTGGAGGGGATACTATCGGTATTGATTTTCTCAGTAATGATATATCTCCTGATTTCAATCCTGTTTATATTTACAACAATACGATTTTCGGAGGAGTCGGCGGGAATCTCAGTACCGGAATACGTTCTTTTGATGATAATCTGTATGTCATTAATAACCTGCTGATTGCCGGCTCTGGATCGGCCGGGTCCGTCTTCGGCTATGAAATAAGCGGACCAAACATACCCTTAGATGTCAGCAATAATCTCTTCCTGTTCGGACCTCCGGATCCAGGCAGGCATGCCATCATGATCCTGGGGAATATCTGGGACACGGTTAACGGTATGGAGAACGATCTGACCGCAACATACTCTCGCTCGGCATCGGGAAACCTCATGGATGGAACCAATGTTCTATCTGACTATTTCATTGATTTTGTTCCCGATATGACTGAAGCGGGCTTCCTGGCTGAGAATTGGCGTTTAAGTGCCTCGGGGCCGGAAAACGCCCGTACCGGCGGACAGCAGTTATTCGAAGAGTTTACCCGGGACAAAGACGGTATAAACCGGACCCTTCCCTGGTCCATAGGAGCCTACGAATATTAACAATTCATCGAAGCGGGGATACTCCCAACGGGAGCGGCTTCCCCTATCCGGTGATTCAATTTCAAAAAGTCATCGCGGCCTGCCCCTCCGGCAGGCCGCCTTTCATTTCTTAAGTGAGCTCCCTTTCTCCCCCGCTCCAGTAAGCCTCACCGTAATCGACAGTAATTTCCTCACCGGCCTCGAGGGTACGGCAAGCGATGAATACGATCCGCCAGCGGTCCTTCAGGGGGAAGTGCTCGGGCTCAGCCGAGGGGCCGGTTGAAGAGTCGTCGGCGTGATTGGCGAAACGCAGAACCCCGCCGGCTTCCCGGGCATCGATTTCCAGAAAGCGGCCGAGGGTTCGCACCTTCGGGAAGCCCCAGGAATAGTCGGAGCTGTAGCCGCCGCCCGGGAGCGGCCGGCCGGGGTGAGCCCGCCTCACCACGCCGACGTACTCCCCTATCAGGTCGCCGGGACTTAAGGATTCAAGGGTGAAAAGACCGTATCCCAACAGACCGCCGATGTGACGGACCTCGAGGTCGGGGAGGCCCTGACCGGTCCGGAGGGCCCCTCCATACTGTTCGGCCAGGGAATCGAACTCGGCCCGGTTCCGGCGATAGTAGAGGGTGTTGGTAACATTACGGAGTCCGAGAGACTCAGGGATGAATCGATTGGTGGTGAGATATTTAATTCCGAGACGGTTAAAGAGGGGCATGTGGGCGCCAGAGGTCATATGGTCGGAGACCTTATCATCGAAGACCATATAGATAAAAATAGCGGAAATCGAGTGTGTTGTCTGTATCGCGATGTATGAAACTACGGCACGAGGACGGGTGTTGCTCCGGATTAGTGGCGAAGGGATTTGAACCCCTGACCGATCGGATATGAGCCGATTGCTCTACCAACTGAGCTACGCCACCAAAGTCGAGGGCAAATGTAGCGCGGAGAGCCTCTGAATGTCAACTGAGCTGAGAACTGCCGACAAACTTACTGAGTATCCATCTGGAGCTGTCGTCCCTACAGGAATTTACGCTTCTGAGCTTCGTCCATAAGACGTTTGTTCCAGGGGTTCGCCGAGAGCCAGGCATGCTTGGTCTGGTTGTCGTCGAAACGGCCGGCACGAACCTGAAGGTCGTTGAAAGCCCGACTCATGAATCGGGTCTGCATCTCCCGTTCTCCTTCCGGGCTCACCAGTGCAGCCCAGAGAGCGTACAGGTAGCTGAAGGGCTTGGGCACACGGCGGCCATCCTTCTCCAGAAGGGTCGTCAGGCGCTCGATGGCGGAACCATCTCCGCTATCGCCCGCCAGGAAGGCGTCGAAACCCTCGATCCACTCGCCCAGGACATCCAGCGGCCCGCCAGAGACCGACAGACGGCCTTCGATGGGAAAAAATCCATCGGACCAGTCATCGGCCTCACCCTGAAGACGGCAGCTCATTCGCTCTCCTGAGAGTGCCTTTTGGATGTAGAGTCCGGCGGCACTGGAATCCCCGGAGAAAAAAGCGTCTTCGGCCAGGAAAGCCTGGGCTTCCCTTGAGTTTTCCGCATTGAGGAGGAGACTTCGTCCTTCAGCTTTTCCCGCTGTGGTTCCCTCGGCCAGGAGACTGCGCCCTTTCCACAGTTCCATAACCGCTTCTTCATCATTCAGTCCGTAGAACAGGGCGGTCTTGCGGCCCTCTTCGGCCATGGACGCAGCCTCGCCGTATCGCCCCAGATCCCATGCGATGCGAACAGCCGTGAGGGTGAGCAGGAGCCAGAGGTCACGCCGGCCTCCCCGATGGGCGGTGTCCCGTAACTCCCGGCATTCCCTCATGGCCCGGGGCAGATTCCCGAAAAGGAACTGGGTAACGGTTTCCATGGCGGCGGCCCTCAAGACTCCCCAGGATGCACTGATTTGAGTGCCGATACGCCTGGCAATGCCGAAATGCTCCTGTGCATCCCGAACCTTTCCCAATGCCAGAAGTGCCAGGGCCAGTTCCAGATGGGAATTGGTTTCCCCTTCATGATCCCCGGACTTCTGAAAGGTGAAAAGCGCTTCCTTGGAAGCGGTCAGGGCATCGTCCCATCGTTCCACGGCATAGGAGAACCTGGCGTTGTGAAGCCTGAAACGATCGGAATAGGCACCGCGGCCGCTGATAAGGGATACGGTGCCTTCCCGAATCAGGATTCTGGCCTGATCGGCACCCCCGGTGAGCAGGACGTAACGCAGCCGGGCGGCCCCCACTACGTTCTGCAGTGACTCCATGTCCGTCCCGTCCAGATCCGAGAGTGACATAGGAGGGCCGTTCAGGAGAAGCCCCGCGGCCCGGAGCCGCCTGTTGGTTAAAAGGCTCTCCAGGAGACGGTCCAGAATGGCTATGGCCTTAGTGGCCGGGCCCCAGAGTTCCAGGTAACGATACAACCGGAAGAGGTCTATAGGATCGCCTTCATTGTATCGTCGGTAGAGATATTCGCCGAATCGTTCGGCTTCCCTGAGGTTCTCAAGGTCTTTGGTGAAGGCATTCGCCGGGCCGCCGGAGACTCCTCTGACCCGGCCGTCGGGGTCTTCACGAATCAGGCCGAAATCCAGCAACCCGTCGTACCTTGCCGCTTCACCACCTCGGACATCGTCATTTTCACCCATTCGCTCCACAAGGAGCCTGCGATCGGTCAGGCCGGCGGCGGCATGGGCCAGGAAGAGGATACGGCGTGTATCCTTGTCCAGGGACGCCACCAGGGCTTCCCCGGGATCAATCCTCGCATCGTAACCCCGTTCACGTCCGAGCAGTCCATGAAAAAGTCGGTACAGGCTGGCGCCACAGCTCAACGCGAGCACTTTAAGTTCTTCTTCATCAGGAAATGACCCGAGGGCGGCCTTCTGTACGATGGAAATCCATTCACTATCCGACGGCTGTCGGAATGTCACCTCATGGCCTTTTCCCGGCAGCGGCAGCACTTCGTCGATTTCATCGGAATCACGGATGATGATAAGCCGGAAGGACTCCCTGCCGAGAAACTCAGTGAGAAGAGAGCGGAGCCATGAGACGGCCTCGGACTTTGAAGAAAAGCCGTCAATCAGGACATAGGCCGGTCGGCCGGCCCTCCTCCGGCGTTCCACATGAGCCTTGACATACAGGGCGAACGCCTGGACGAGATCGACAGGACCCTGGTCTCGGGAAGTGTCCCAGATTCTCCCTTTTCGGCATCGTTCCAGAAATCCGGAACCCTCACTTTCCCACCATCGGCCTTCTTCCTCATCCAGATATTCCGAAACAGTTGCCAGAGAGGTTCCCAGTGCCCGTATGAACGGCTCCATAGGATCCTCGGCATCATCCGCAAATGGAATAACCAGAGGAGAACCACCGTCGTCGGGATACAGAGTCCTGAGCGCCTTATTCAAAGTAGCGCGCTTACCGGAGCCGGAGCGACCCCGCAGGAGCAGAATAGTGCGGTCGTTCTCATCCAGTTCAAGCCTCTCAAGGGCCTGACGAACCTTTTTGAGGCGGTCGGGGCGTATCAGAAGGTTGGGAAGGCGCTCTTCCAGCCTGGGACCGGCTTCCTTCAGGGTTTTCACTCGAAACAAGCCCTCAATGACATCCCCATCAAGATATGCCTTGAAATCATCGAGTATTCCGGAATCGACCCAGAATCCGTCGTCCTCAGGCACCTTCAGCAGCAGGGATTCAAGCTGAGCCATGTCGGAAGGCGAATCCTCGGGTCCGCCGGAAACAAATACGGTGATACCGTACAGCTCACGGTCGTTTTCCCTGAGGTATTGGTGCATGGCCGCCGCCGCCTCGGCGGTTTTTCGGGCGGTTTCCCCCAGAGAAGGCGGAAAATGGTACAACTCGGTATCAACCGGACGACCTCCGTAACGGACGGCCATCTCATCCAGTTCCGCCCGGATTTTCACAATCAGGGCAGGATGAAGTTTTGTTAATTGATTTACATGGGATATCCCGGTATATATTGAATAAGAGTGCATAGGTAAATCCTTACTCATTGTAAACCAGAAGCATCAATGCGTCACATAGTATTCAAGGGCCGAAAATTTAAACGCGTCATCATGAACATCAGTGGAGACGCACCCTTCCATGAAATCCTTAAACAGGTGAACGGGTTGACTATACCCGAAAGCCCTCACGACGACGAACACACACGTTATGCCATGCTGGAACTGATCAATAATTCCCTCAGGGCCCATCGGGAGAAGGGTATCAAGGATGTCATCCGCACGGAGCTGAAGGTGAAGGACGATACACTGGAAATCCGCATCATCGATAAGGGAGGGGGGTTCGACTTCAACAGTCTTCCCTACAACATCGGTGAATCGGTGGAAGAAATCGACACAAACAGCGGCCGTTTCCAGGAATACCGGGAGGAAAACCAATATAAAAAGTTCGGAATGGGGCTGATTGTCGCACGAAGGCTTTTCCCGGTATTCACAGTGAGTTTCTACAATGAGGAAGAAGAGGATGTTCCATACACCTCGACAGGGGTTGTGGGAACACGAATCGACATGGGTATAAGGTGGAACAATGTCTGAACACCGCATGGAACCTCGTAATCAGGGATATGCGAAAGTCATTATGGATTCGCTTCCCGGCTATCTGCGCAACCTCACCGATGAAGGGTGTAAAATCGTCACAATCAGCGCCCTTCCCCACTCCATCGGTGAATCACTCACATTCCAGATCCTGCCGGATGAAACCAGCGGTCTGGACCGCATCACGGTAACGGCCGAACTTCGCTGGAAAAAGAAAGACGGGCCGTATTTCGTTTACGGATTCCAAATCTCAAGCTATGCCACGGAAAACGACTCGGAAATATACCACAAACTGGTGACTCAATACGCCCGTTCTTGACGGTGATATAGGCCGATGTTATAGTGTTGTCGTCTGTTCATTTACCGCCAAGTTTCATTGTAGTCTGGATTTAGACGTAACTGAGGAGAAAGAAATTGGAATTGAAGATCCGAAAAAGCGCAGACATCTACATCATCGACGTCAATGGCGAGATGGATCTCTATAACTCCTATAAACTAAAAGAGTTGGTGATGAAAATGCTGGAAAAGAAGATCCAGAAATTCGTCATTAACATGGAGAATGTAGAATACATCGATTCCAGCGGCATTGGAGCCCTTATTTATATCTGCTCCACAATAAAAAAACTCAGTCTTAAGCTTCTGATTGCCAATGTCCGGGGCTCGGTAAAAAAGGTGATCGAACTCACAAAGCTCATGGGCTACTTTCCCATCACCGGGAATGTGGTGGAAGCAGTCAAAAAACTCACAGATTAGGAGCAGCAATGGACGACGTTAAACAAATCCTCCAGGACGATAATCATGAGCTCTTCTCTAAAGAAGACATGTTCAGTAAAGAATTTCCCAGCGATTACCGTCAGATCCGCTATTTCACCCTGATGATCGTTCAGAAAGCCCCCCCTGAAATCAAGGAAATCAACCTTCTCGAACAACAGATCAGCGAAATAATCAAGAACGCCGTCAAACACGGCAACAAGTCCGATCCCGATAAGATAATTAAAGTCTGGTACACCTTTACCACCGAAGAAGCCCGAATTATCGTCGAGGACGAGGGTAAAGGATTTCAGAATATCGACAAGTGGAACGCCTTCAATGTCGAGCGTCAGGCCTGCCTCTCCAAAGAGGATTACATCAAACTCGCCGACTATGTGGCATATCGCACCGAAGAAAGTGATGACAACGACGGAGGCAACGCCATGTTCGCCGCCGTAGAATACTGGAACGAAGGTGTCGTCTTCAAAAGCGGGGGTAATATCGTCGCCGTGGGCAAGAAGTTTCCCAAGAAACACCCGGGCATCGAAGTCTCTGAAGCTTTATAAAGATTATAAATGACCTCTGGCGAGGTGAGTATCTTCACCCATCCCCGGTATCGGTATCGGGGAATTCGGACAGGTCCAGGGCCCATTGATCGATAAACCACTCACCTTCCCATCTGGAGAGATAGATATGACCGTAGCTTACAAGTTCGGTACCGGTTAATCGGATCGGAACGGTAACCCGCTCATTCTCCCGATGCGGGAGGGCGTAGCGGGGATAGACATCCTTCCCCCCGTCTTTCAGAGCCTGAGCCAATCCAAGAGACAGGGGCACGAGGACGGCAGGATGAAGCTGTGCCTCCGGTACCTCTCCCTGCCTGATAGACAAAAATGCCCTGTCGCAGACATCCAGTGCCGATGCCCAGAGAGGATCGGGTCCGCGCCGGTCGGCAAGCAGTCCCATGGATTTATCTTCAGGCAGCCGGGCCTCACCCCGATTCCATTCCATAAAAGAGAACCATTGCTCCTCACCCGGAGTCTGGGCATTCAAATATCCGCAGCAAATACATATAATGAGAAGAAATACGGAAAGTCTGATACGGCGTCTCGACAAGATGATTCACGTTCCCAGCAAATCGCTGATATCGTCCAGTGATATGTCCAGGGCCCCGCCCTGATCCTCCAGATTGCTGCGCTCTTTAAGAGGCAGATACTCATCGTTATAAGCTGCGGCCAGACGGAAAATATCATCTTTCCCGTATTCGGGGGGAACGCTCACTTCCAGGTTGTAACTCTTTTCGGTAAGGCCCCGCATCATGACATTCA
>JAUVIY010000056.1 GCA_030592625.1 Spirochaeta sp.
ACATAACCAGCAACGATGAACTCCTCAACCTCTGCAAGAGCCTCACGGACCGCAACGTGCACATCATAGCCATGGATTTCGAGGGAGAGTTCAACCTTCACGTATACGGGGAGAAGCTCTGTCTTATTCAGGTCTACGACGGCAGTGAGTTTTACCTCATCGATCCTTTTCGCATCGGCGAAGAAATCATCGCCAGGTTCCTCACCCTGAAGAACATGCTCTACATGTTCTACGCCGCCGACTCCGACACGAGCCTCGTTTTCAAGCAATACAAGGTGAAGATGAACGCGGTCTAAGACCTCCAACACCTTGTGGAAGTCCTCGATTTACCCGGCAAAGGACTTGATGCCGTACTGATGTCGGAACTTGGTGTCACAGTTGAAAACAAGAAGAAATATCAGCGTCAGAACTGGACCAAAAGGCCCATCAACGAGGGTGCGAAGCAGTACGCCGTCAACGATGTAGCCTATCTCTTCGACCTGCACGAAAGTCTGGTGGAAAAAATCAAAGATCAGGACAAGGTGGAGGAGCTCATCTTCAAACTTGCCGGTACCTTCAAGGACTTCGACAAGAAATTCGTTCCCGGGATCTTCAAGACCACGGCCTACCGTAAGATGTCCCGGGCGAAGAGAACGAAATACGAGAAAATCGTGGATATCCGAGAGGCCTGTGCGAAAGAACTCAACGTGCCGGCCAATACGGTGCTCACCAAGCAGGACCTGGTTCTCGTTACCGAGGATACGGAAAAGATCCGCCGCATCCGCTTTCATCCGAAAGTTCCCCGGGGCATACGGGAACGGCTTATTGACGAGGTTTTGAAGCTTTAAGGAAAGGTCAAATTGGATAAAGACGGATTCAGTTTTTATGAGTATCTTACAGACAAGGAGACTGAATATGAGTGAAATGATAAGAAATAATGAGGAAAAGCAGAAGATATTAAAGGAAATTGTGACCAAGCTTCATGCGGGGTCCGATATCAAAAGTGTACAGAAGCAGTTTAAAGAGATCATTAAGAATGTCAGCCCGGAAGAAATTGCCGCTATGGAGCAATCTCTCATAGACGAGGGTGTTCCTGTGGAACATGTACAGTCACTCTGTGATGTTCATGTGAAGGTATTTGAAGATACACTCGAGAAGCAGAAAACTGGAAAGGCAATACCGGGACATCCTGTTCATACCTATAAGGCCGAAAATAAACATCTCAGGGTTTTGATTAAGGGGATTAAAAGGGAAGTAAAAAAAGTTGTAAAGGGGAAAGACAGGAAATCATTTGAAACTATTTTAACTGAATTAAAGGATGTGGAGATTCACTATCAGAGAAAGGAAAATCAGCTGTTTCCCTTCCTGGAAGCTGTCAACTTTACCGGACCCTCCAGGGTTATGTGGGGTAAGCAGGATGAAATCCGGCTACTGTTTAAGGAAATAGACGCAGCTTATTCATCAGATGATATGAGTGCTTTAAAAAGCCATATTGCCAGGCTGGTTAAGGCTCTTTCCGGAATGATTTTTATGGAGGAAAAAATCCTCTTTCCCACGGCGATGAGGAAGCTTCCTGAGACATCCTGGAAACAGATACGAAGAGGTGAAGGTGAAATAGGTTATGCCTGGGTAAAACCGGGTAATCTTTGGGATCCGAATGTTGTTAAAACCGGTATCCCGGATTTTGAAAAGATCGCTGCAGAGGCTGAGAAGGCAAGGAGAGAGAAGCCTGTATCCGAACCGAGCGAGGGATCGACTCCATTAGCCGGCGACAGAGAAGAAGCTGGCCAGATACCCTTGGATGTTGGTAGTTTGACCGGCAAACAAATCAACATGATGCTGAAAGTTCTACCCCTGGATATAAGTTATGTTGATGAAAATGACAGAGTGCTCTATTACTCTCAGGGGAAAGAAAGAATGTTTCCCAGGAGCCCCGGAATAATAGGTAGAACTGTACAGAATTGTCATCCCCCCAAGAGTGCTCATATAGTACAGAAAATTATCGACAGTTTTCGAATTAAAGAAAAAGATGAAGCCGAATTCTATTTTACAATGAATGACCGGTTTCTCCATATAAGATATTTTCCAATCTACGATGAGAATGGTGAGTACAAAGGTGTGATCGAAGCGGGGCAGGATTTAACAGAGATCAGAGCTTTGGAAGGCGAGCAGAAACTGCTTGATTGGTAGGAGGCCTTAAGGAAGAGAATCTGTAGACCACGGAATTGTATCCCAATTCCACTGAGACATATCAATGCACGGGCAAATGTATGTCCAAATCGTTCCAGGCATAATACCGGGACCATAACAGTGGCCAGTATTGTTAAAATAGTTGTTACTGATAAAGCGGTAACCACACCAATCAAAGGCATTTAAAAGAGCTTTGACGATTCATCCTTAAACGTTTACGATACTTCTATGACTCCGACGATTAAGGACATCGCCGCCCGGGCGGGTATTTCCTACGCAACGGTTTCCCGGGCACTGAACGAGAAGTACGGAGTCAGCCGGGAAACCCGGGAGAAGGTAAAGGCTCTTGCCGAAGAGATGGGATACCGTCCCAATGCCATTGCTCAGGGCCTGGTAAACCGTACCACCATGACCGTCGGACTCATCATCCCCGATATCACCAATCCATTTTACCCCAGGCTGGCCCTGGGTATCGAAGACCGGCTATTGAAAGCCGGATACAACGTTTTTCTCTGCAATACCAGCTGGAATCCGGATCGCGAACGGGATTATCTGAATAATCTGGTTCAGAAGCAGGTGGATGGGATCATCATTTCTTCCATTGCACATCATGCTGATGACATCGAATCAATCATTCCCTCCGATATGCCGTTGGTCTATGTATCCAGTTATCCTGAAGACACTGAACGCAGCTATGTTCTGATTGATAACATCAAGGGTGCGGATATGGCGGTTTCCCATCTTCTCTTCCGGAAGCGTCGGAGAATCGCTTTCATCGGCAGCCAACAGGAATACCATTCCCTTGAAGACCGTCTCTCCGGATATCGCAAGGCGTTGAAACGTGCCGGTATCGAAGTCTCTGAAGATATGGTGGTTCTCGACAAATTTCAGGAGCAGAGCGGTTATAAAATTATCCGGGAACTTCTGGAGAAGGGTACCATCCCCGACGGTGTATTCGCCGAGAATGACATTATTGCCATGGGAGTGGTGCAGGGAGTACAGGATTCGGGATACCGGGTGCCTGAAGATGTAGCGGTCATAGGATTCGACGACATCCCCATTGCCTCTCATCCGGACATCCAGCTCTCCACTATCCACCAGCCGAAATACCGGATCGGTTCATATGCCGCAGAGATACTCCTGAATCAGCTAATCCAGGATCCTTCTGAAAGGAGAACTGAACGAATGACCCTCCAACCGGAACTTATCGTTCGTCGATCAAGTTGATACATTTCAATCTTTGTTATTATCTGTTTTTCTGACAATTGACTCTTTACGGTCGGATCAGTTGGGTGTAAAGTCGTAAACGTTTGCAAAATGGAGTGGAAATGGTAATACATCAGGAAAAACCATACGTAAACGGTATGAACATGGTTGTCCGGGACGCGGGCAATGCCGAGGGCATGCTGTTGGATTTCGGAATACTAAAATTAGCTGAAGGCGAAATCTGGGAAGACTCGACAGATAAAGAGCGGGCCCTTATGCTCATCGGCGGCAGCGTGAGTTTCAGTTGGGACGGGGAAACACGGGGGGCCGTCCGTGCATCCTGTTTTGATGAGAATCCCGAAGCTCTCCATGTCCCCGGGGGTATGCCTATCAGACTCACCGGAGGCTCCGGCGGCGCCGAGCTCTGTTTTGAAGCCTGCATTAACGGCCGGGATTTCCCGTCGGTCTATTACGGCAAAGACGACATCCGGAACGATGTGTTCGGCGCCGGATCTCTGAATGAAACCTCAATCAGAACGGTTCGTACCGTCTTTGACGGTGAGAATGCCGAGTTCTCGAATATGGTTCTGGGAGAAGTCATCAACCATCCCGGGAAATGGTCAAGCTATCCTCCCCATGATCATCCCCATCCCGAGATTTATCACTATCGAATGTTTCCCCAACAGGGATTTGGAGTGTCGCTTCTGGATTATGACGCCCAAACCGTCAGGGACAGAAGTACCAGTATCATCAGCCCCGATAAGACCCATTCCCAGGTGGCTGGAGCGGGATACGCCATGTACTACATCTGGATGATCCCCCATCTGCCCGGCGACCGCTGGCTGCCTACAACCCGGTATTTCCGGGAGGAACATAAATGGCTTCTGGAGAAAAATGTGAAGATTTGGCCTGAAAGGCCCTATGAGGAAGCAAAATGAGCACTCTGCGATTAACCATGTCCCAGGCACTGGTGAAGTTCCTGGACAATCAGTACCTCGAGTCGGACGGCGAAGAAATCAAATTCGTCGAAGGTGTGTTCGGCATCTTCGGACACGGTTGTGTCGTCGGCATAGGGGAGGCGCTTCAGGAATCCGATCACAGCCTGAAATTCTACCAGGGCCACAGTGAACAGGGCATGGGACATGCCGCTATCGCCTTTGCCAAGCAGAATAAGCGGAAGAAAATCATGGCCGTTACCAGTTCCATCGGCCCCGGAGCCTTGAACATGGTGACCGCCGCCGGAACCGCAACGGCAAACCGCATTCCGGTTCTCTTCCTTCCCGGCGACGCCTTCGCCTGTCGACAGCCCGATCCTGTGCTCCAGCAGATCGAGATTCCTCATGATTACACCAATACAGCGAATGACGCGTTCCGCGCCGTCTGCAAATACTGGGACCGGATTGTCCGGCCCGAACAGCTCATGACTGCCGCGTTGAATGCCATGCGCGTCCTCACCGATCCGGCGGAGACCGGCGCGGTCTGTCTGGCCCTGCCTCAGGATGTCCAGGCCGAAGCCTGGGATTACCCCGAGGAATTCTTTGCCAAACGGATCCATCGCCCCGGCCGCCGGCCCCTCTCTCCCGGTGATGCACTGCGGGCTGCCAAACTTATCAAGGGCAAGAAAAGGCCCATGATTATCTGCGGCGGCGGCGTACGTTATTCCGGCGCCGGCGAGGAGCTGGCGAAGTTCGCTGCGGACTTCGACATCCCCTTTGCCGAGACTCAGGCCGGAAAGGGCGTCCTTGTCTGGGATAATCCCTTGTACCTCGGAGGCCTCGGTGTTACCGGTACCAGTTCGGCCAATGAAATTGCCCATGATACCGATCTGATTATCGCCGTCGGGACCCGGCTCAACGACTTCACCACCGCTTCGAAATGGGACTTCCACAATCCGGAGGTGGAACTTCTGTCGCTTAATATCAGTGCTTTTGATGCCTACAAGATGAACGGGATTCCTCTTCTCGGAGATGCGAGACTCGCCCTGGCTGATATCTATCAGGAACTCAAGAGCCTTGGTTACAAGGCCGGTTGGGGCAGTCAGGTGAAAGACGCCATAGACACCTGGACGGCCGAAAATACCCGTCTCTTTTCGCTGGACGACGCCGAATCCGGATTCGCCCAGACTAAGGTGATGGGCCTGATGAACGAAGGCGGTATTCCCGAAGATGCCATCGTTGTTGCGGCTTCCGGATCCCTCCCTTCGGACATGGAGAGAATCTGGCGGACCCGGGTTCCGGATACCTACCACCTGGAGTACGGATTCAGCTGCATGGGTTACGAGATTGCCGGTGCCCTGGGGGCGAAAATCGCCTGTCCCGATCGGGAAGTCTACTGTCTTCTGGGGGATGGTAGTTTCTGGATGCTCAACTCTGAGATGTTTACCGCTGTGCAGGAGGGTTTGAAGATCAACATTATTCTGATCGACAACAACGGTTTCCACTGTATCGACAACCTCCAGGTCTCCCAGGGCATTCCTCATTTCGGTTGTGAGTTCCGGTACCGGAATCCTGAAACCGACCGGCTGGACGGTGACTACATTCCTGTTGACTATGCGACCATCGCCCGGGGTGTCGGCTACGACAGCTACAGGGCCGAATCCAGCGACGAGTTCGTCAAGGCACTCAAAGCGGCCCGGGCAAGCGACAAGCCGGCACTGATCGATTGCAAGACGGCCCGGAAATCCATGACCGGCGATTACGGTGCCTGGTGGCGGGTTGGTACTCCCGAGGTTTCCAAAAAGAGTGCGGTTGTGGAGGCCGGCAGGAGTATCAGGAAAGAAGCCGCGAAGGCGAAACAGTTCTAACGGAGGGTGGATGATGCTGAATAAAGATAAAATCAAGCTGGGTATCGCGCCTATCGGATGGACCAACGACGATATTCCGGAACTGGGTGCGGAAAACACATTCCAGCAGTGTATCAGTGAAATGGCCCTGGCCGGCTTTGTCGGCAGTGAGGTAGGGGGAAAGTACCCCGATGATGCCCGGGAACTTAAAAAAGCACTGGATCTGCGGGGCCTTGTAATCTGCAACCAGTGGTTCAGCGCTTTTACCGTTTCCAGACCGTTTTCCGATGTGGAGAGGGAGTTCCGGAAGCAGCTGGATTTCCTTCGTATTGTCGGAGCCGATATCATCGGACCTTCAGAGCAGACCCGTTCCTGCCAGGGTAATCTCAACCTCGGGGTCCGGGCCGGTAAGGCCGAATTCTCCGGTGATGAATGGAAGACCCTGGTGGACGGTTTCAATCGGCTTGGTCGGATCGCGAAGGATGAAGGCTTCAAACTCTGTTTCCACCATCACATGGGCACCGGGGTCCAAACTCCCGAAGAGACAGAACGATTCCTGAACGATACGAATCCGGATACGGTTTTTTTAACCTATGATTCGGGACATTTTTCCTACAATGGTTCGGACCCCGTCGAGCAACTGAAGAAATTCGTATCCCGGGTGGGTCACGTTCACCTCAAAGATTTACGTGCGGACATACACGCCGTGGGCATGAGGGAAGATTGGCCCTTCATGAAAGCCGTCAGGGAAGGTGTTTTCACGGTTCCCGGCGACGGATCGGTGGATTTCCCCTCCATCTTCAAGATACTCAGGAGTGCCGGTTATGAAGGATGGATGGTGGTGGAAGCCGAACAGGATCCGGCCAAGGCCAATCCTTTCGAATATGCCCTTAAGGCCCGGAACTATATCCGGGAACAGACCGGACTTTGATCTGAGAAAACTATGCGGAGAAAAATATGAGTAAAAACCTGAGAATAGGAATCATCGGCGGCGGACGTATCGGAAAAGTCCATGCCGCAAATCTGACCACCCGGGTGGCCGGAGTCGAAGTGACGGTTATGGCCGATCCATTCGCAAATGAAGAACTGGAAGCTTTGGCCGCCGATTATGGCATCACCAGGGTGATAAAGGACTACAAGGAAATATTGGACGACCCGGACATCGATGCCGTCCTGATCTGTTCTCCCACCGATACCCATGCGGCCATCACCAGGGAAGCCGCAATAGCCGGCAAGCATGTGTTCTGCGAGAAACCTCTGGATCAGGACCCGGATGTCATCAGAGAAACCCTTGATGTAGTGAAGCAGGCCGGGGTTGTGTTCCAGATCGGTTTCAACCGCCGCTTCGATCACAATTTCCGGGCCCTTCGACAGGCCGTCATCGATGGTTCGGTAGGTGACGTTCACCTGCTGCGCATCACATCCCGGGATCCCGAGCCGCCACCGGCAGAATACGTTCGGGTCTCCGGTGGTCTGTTCCTGGACATGGCCATCCATGATTTCGACATGGCCCGGTATCTTACGGGAAGCGAAGTGGTGAAAGTCCATGCGGCAGGAGCGGTTCTGGTTGACCCGGCTATCGGCCGGGAAGGGGACATCGATACGGCCATTACTACACTCTGGTTCGAAAACGGAGCTCTTGGCGTCATCGATAATTCCCGGAAAGCCACTTACGGTTACGATCAGCGGGCCGAAGTGTTCGGCAGCAAAGGTTGTGCCGAGAGTACAAACGACGCGGCATCCACGGTTGCCTTCAGCGATGCCGACGGGGTTCGGTCGGAGAAACCCTTGTTTTTCTTCCTGGAACGGTATGCCGAGTCTTTCGCCGAAGAGCTCCGGGATTTCGTCAAGGCTGTTAATGACGGTACTGAGGTTCCGGGCCGCAAAGCCGCGTTGAATTCGGTGCTTATCGCCCTCGCGGCCAAAAAATCACTGGAGACGGGACTTCCTGTCGAAGTGGAGCGTGAGTAATCGGAATATAGAGTCAGCAATATGAAATCTGTGAAAATCGGGATCGTCGGTCTTGACCTGGGCCGAAAAAAAACTTGGTATCACTGAAACTTACAAAGACTACGATGAGATGCTGGTAAAGGCCGATCTGGATGCCGTTTCTTTCGTGACCTCATCATCGATGCGCTTGAAAAAGGGCTCCACGTTTTCACCGAGAAACCCATGAGAATCAACCTTGAAGAAAGCAGGAAGGTTGAGGAAGTAGTTTCCCGGCACGGCAATCTGGTTTTCTTTGTCGGATTTGTCTGCCGATTCGATCCGAGTTACGCCTATGCCAGGAAGCTCATCGATGAGGGGGCTATCGGTGAATCGTTCCTGGTCCGGTGGTTCCTGGGATCGGAGATCAAGACCGTATATTCCAGGGGCGGAAGCTATGTCCACAAGGTTTTCGAGGAAGTGAATGATGCGTGTCGGCAAGAGATGGAATGAAAGCTACGGAAGTGGGTTTTACGATGACCGATTCATTTCGGCAGGGTTGTGAAATCGTTCTTTCGTAACTCACTGCTTCTAAGGTTGATTTTCCCTCTGCATGGTGTCCCGTACGAAGTCGGCGGTTTCCCTGAAATGAAGCTTGATGGCGCCGGCTGCGAGTTCGGGGTTGCCGGACTTGATGGCCGTCAGCAGGCGCTGGTGA
The DNA here is from genome assembly GCA_030592625.1 of Spirochaeta sp. GTDB lineage: Bacteria > Spirochaetota > Spirochaetia > DSM-2461 > DSM-2461 > UBA2779. The sequence goes on from JAUVIY010000056.1 coordinate 8,802, forward strand.
TTATCGGCCTGCTGGGGCAGGGCATCCACTGAGAGATGGGCTTTCTTGATTTCTTCATAAAGGAATGATTTCAGGGTTTCATAGATGGAAATGATGATTCTGTTTCCGACTTCTTCAAGTACCAGCTTGTGGAAGTTGTAATCCAGTCTGACGAGAGTTCTCCGGTCTTCGGATTCCTCGGCGGCCCGCATTTTTACGATGATCTCTTCCAGCTTGTGAATCAAGTTATCATGAGTATCGGGCTTTTCACTTATTCCCCTGGCCAGAGCCATGAAACACCAGAGCTCAATTGCACCCCGGAACTCAATGAGGTCGAATAAGTCGTCATTCCCAAGAAGAATGGACCAGGTGAGGGCTTCGCTTGTAATGTTGGATCGGTCGCAGACGAAAGTGCCGCGAGCCGTTCGGGACTCAAGAACCCCTATATAGTTGAATACCTTAATAGCTTCCCTGATTGAGGATCGGCCGATACCGAAACGTTCAGCTAATTCCTGTTCGGTAGGAATCTTGTCCCCGCTCTTGTACTGACCGGATGCAATCAGATCCCGGATTTTTTCCATTACCTGACCAACAACGGTCTGTTGACGGATTTTCTCGGACAACAGAATCCTCCTAGTATTATCCTATAATCATACAATAGATCAATAATCCATACAATTGGAATGTCGGCGGGATATCGTTTTCCTTTCAATAGTTTTGCAAACATTGCTAATAAACCATTCAAGAAGATTTCTTGCGGTTTTTGATAAATTTACTTTACGAAATAACGAATATATAATATCATAATGTCAGACAATATGAATATATTGAGGAGACTTTCATGGCTTCTACGAATCCCAAGCTGAAAATTATGACGGAGACCACGGATACCGATTACTGGAACGATTCCTGTTCCATTCAGGAACTGGAATACGCAATCCCGAACGGCGCTGTGGGGGCCACTACGAATCCTGTCATTGTTTACAATGTTTTAACCAAGGAATTGGACCTCTGGCGGGACCGGATTCTCGAAATTGCGGCTCAGAACCCCACCGCCGACGAAGATGCAGTGGCCTGGCAGCTCATCGAGGAAATGGCCGTTAAGGGTGCCGAAATCCTGAAACCCGTTTTTGATAAGGAAAAAGGGCTCAAGGGCCGCATCTCCATTCAGACTAATGCCAAGTTCCACCGGAATGCCAAGGCTATGGTGGAACAGGCTCTCAAGTTCGATAAACTGGCGCCGAATATGCAGGTGAAAATGCCTGTTACCACAGCCGGTGTCGAGGCCATTGAGGAATCTACCTATCATGGCGTGAACATCAATGCCACAGTGAGTTTCAGCGTTCCTCAGGCCATCGCCGTTGCCGAAGCCGTCGAACGGGGGTTAGTGCGCCGGGAAAAAGAGGGGAAGGATACATCCTCTATGACTCCGGTCTGCACAATCATGATCGGCCGTGTTGATGATTGGCTCAAAGTTGTCGCCAACAACAGGAACATCCTGGTGAATCCCGCCTATCTCGAGTTGGCCGGCGTCGCCGTGATGAAAAACGCCGCCAGGATTTTCAAAGAGAGGGGGTTTCGGACCCGGGTGTTGGGTGCCGCTTACCGGAACTGGAATCATGTCGCCGAACTTATCGGCGGCAATGTTATTCATACCATCCCCTACAAATGGCAGCTTCGCTACAACGGCTCGGATATGCTCATCACCGAGACCACGACCGTCGCTCCGAATCCGGAGATGATTAAGGTTCTCAAGGATAACTTCGAGGATTTTACGAAGGCCTATGAGCCTGACGGCATGAAACCTGATGAGTTTGAAAATTTCGGCCCGACCCGTCGTACACTGCGTCAATTCATCGGTGGATACGAGTCACTGCTGGCCATCATCCGGGATCTCATGATCCCGAATCCGGACATCGAGTAACGTCATGAGTTCAGATCCCAAGACTTACATCAGCGACATGGTTGCCCGAGCCCGGGCGGCCCAGAAGAAGATCGAGTTTGCCGACCAGAAAACCATCGACGATATTGTTGCCCGGATCGCCCGGGCGGGAACCACCGAAGCCTTTGCGAAGAAGATTGCCGAACTGGCGGTCGAGGAATCCCGAATGGGCCGGGTGGACAGTAAGATCGGCAAAATGATGGTGAAGGTGAAGGGCGTGTACCGGGACCTGAAAGATGCCAGGACCGTGGGTATCATCGAGCGGGATGAGAAGAAGGGCCTGGTGAAGATTGCCAAGCCCATCGGCGTCATCGGCGGCCTGATTCCCGTCACCAACTGCGAAGCCACCCCCTTCGGCAAGGCCATCAGCGCCATCAAGACCCGGAACGCCATCATCATGGCTCCCCATCCCCGGGCGGTGAAAACCGGCAAGCTGGCCGTCGATCGGATGCGCATGGTCCTCAAACGCCACGGCTGGCCTGAAGACCTGGTCCAGACCATCGAAGAGGTTTCGGTGGAAACCTCAGGAGAGCTGATGGCCCAGTGCGACCTGATTCTGGCCACCGGCGGCACCCCCATGGTTAGGGCCGCCTACTCCAGTGGCAAGCCCACCCTGGGCGTCGGCGCCGGCAACGCGGTCACCATCGTGGATACCACAGCCGACACCGATGAGGTGGCCGACAAAATCATGCGGTCGAACACCTTCGATCATGCCACCAGCTGTTCCACCGAGAACTCCTGCCTGGTGCCTGAATCCATGGTGGATCAGATGAAGGTGAGTTTCGAGAAGGCCGGCGCCTATCTGGT
>JAUVIY010000380.1 GCA_030592625.1 Spirochaeta sp.
GTGGCATTTACTTGAGCAAGCTTCATAATGAGAAAAGGATAGTCGATGAGCCATAATCCTGTGAATCCCGACGAACGGCGTATTGCTATAACTGGAGTTGGAACCGTTAATCCCCTAGGGAATACGGTACGTGAATACTGGGATAATCTTAAGATAGGCCGTTCAGGCATAAGAACAATCCGAAACACCAAAATTCACGACTACTATATCCGCATTGGCGGTGAAGTGGATTTCCCTGAAAATATCAGGGACTATTTTTTACAACCCAAGATGATCAAACGACTGGATCGTTACATCATTATGGCTCATATCGCCGGTGTACAGGCTCTAAGAGATTCAGGTTTGGATATCGATGGCATCGGAGAGCGCTGCGGTGCCATCATCGGTTCCGGAGCCGGCGGGATTCAGGCCCATCAGGATGCTTCCAATCTCATTTATGAAAACAAAATGAGCGAGGTACCGCCATCTTACATCATCAGTTGTATACCCAGTACCGGAACGGCATACTTCGCCAAGGAAGCCGGTTTGAAGGGTCCATCCTTTTCCATTAGTTCCGCCTGCTCCACCAGCAATCATGCTTTCGGCCAGGCCTGTTCCTTCATAAAATCCGGGATGGCCGATGTGATGTTCGCCGGAGGCTCGGAATCGGCAGTAAACGAGATTGGACTCACGACCTTCGGAAATATTTCAGCCCTCGCTGAACGTAACGATGAACCGGAGAAGGCAAGTCGCCCGTTCGATGTTGATCGAAACGGATTCGTCCTTGGAGAGGGCGCCGCTGTTCTCTGTCTGGAAGAGATGGAACATGCCCGAAGCCGCGGGGTCCATATATACGGCGAGATTACCGGTTTCGGGTTTACCAGTGACGCCTACGATCTGGTAGCCCCTCATCCGGAAGCTGATGGTGCCGTACGGGCCATAAGGCAGGCACTGGAGATGTCGGGACTGGAACCGGAGGACATCGACCTGGTGAACGCCCACGGGACAGCGACGCCGATCGGGGATAAAATCGAAAGCATTGCTATTAATACTGCACTGGGTGATTACGGCAGCCGGGTTCCGGTTCACAGCACCAAGTCCATGACAGGCCATCTGCTCGGTGGTGCCAGTTCCGTGGAAGCCGTCGCATCCATCATGGCTTTCGAGGAGAATTCCGTCCACGCCACCATCAACCATGAAAAGATGGATCCGGAGATCAATCTGAATGTCATCACCGAACCAATGGACGGATCGTCGGTCAACAATGTGTTATCCAACGCTTTCGGTTTCGGTGGAATGAATGCGGTGGTAATTTTCAAGCGATACAAGGGCTAAGGAAACGCCACCTCAAGGAGAGCAACGGTGGCAACCGTGTCCCGAACCACCACTTGCCCCAGCACCTTGCCGAAATAGGCATCAAACTCGACGAGTTTAGCCAGGATTGTCATCTCGTCCCCCGGCCTGACTTCCGCCCTGAAATAGGCGCCGCAAACCCGGGTTGCACGGACTTCCGGAGGCTGGGCGTCCGATTCGATCGTATCGGTGTTCCTGCCGATGAAATGATGGAGGCAGAGGCCGAGCTGGCCGATAGTTTCGATCTGCAGGGTACCGGGATAAACCGGATATTCCGGGAAATGACCGGCGAAGAGAGGTATATCAGGTGATAAGCTCCTGATTCCGGCCAGAATGCCTTCCTCAGGGTCCAGTGCGGTTATTCGGTCGATGAGCAGAAAGGGATCGCGATGAGGGACAATCTTCTCAATGTCAACCCTGGAGAAATCCAACCGGACCGGCATATCTTCCGGTCTGGCCAGCGGCTTTCTTCGGTACGACTTGAGAAGTCCGTCTTCATCCACGGATCAGAGGGCACCCTTGACGATGACGTCCTCGATAATGGTGAGAGTCTCGTCCATTTCCTCCCGGCTGAGCTGGGAGGATACGGAGATGCGGAATCGCCGGGCATGGGCGGGAACAGCCGGAAAATCCACCGGTTGAAGGAACAGGCCGCGTTTCTGCATCGCTCCGGCATAGCCCATGAGTTTTTCGCCGGACGGGCCGATAATGATGGGAATTACGTGGGATTCGCTGCCGCCCAGGTCCAGGCTCAGCCCTTTAAGTCCTTCTTTCATATAAGAGACATTAGCCCAGAGCGCGTCCCTCAAAGAGGAATCCCGGGTGGCCACTTCGAGTGCCTTCATCAGGCCGCCGGTAACGGCCGGCGAGGGTGCGCAGGAAAAGTTCCAGGCCGAGGAATACCCTTTCAGGTATCGAATCAGGGACTTGGATGCGCAGACAAAACCACCGACGCCTCCAAAAGACTTGCTCAAGGTACCGAAGGATACGCCGATGCGATCTTCCACACCGAAATGCTCGGCCACCCCGCGCCCGTTCTCACCGAATATGAGTGTGGAATGAGCTTCATCAATGTAGGAACCTGCGTTGTAGGCTTCGCAGAGATCCAGGATTTCCGGCAGTTTCGGAAGATCTCCATCCATCGAATAGACACCCTCCACAACCACCAGAATGCGCTTGCCTTTGGCTTTCTCCAGCATCATCTGAAGGCTGTCCATATCGTTATGGTCGAAGAAGAGCATCTTGGCCCCGGAAAGTGTCCCTCCGTCGACAAGGCTTTTATGACATTTCTCATCCATGATGAGATAATCACCCTTTCGCATAATACCCTGGATTGCGCCGACATTGGCTCCCAGGCCGCTTGAGTAGAGAAGACAGTCTTCCTTCCCCTTGA
>JAUVIY010000057.1 GCA_030592625.1 Spirochaeta sp.
CCCGGATTCCTGCACCATCGAAGAGATCGGGCTGATGATGGCCGGATCGGTCGCCCAGGAGGCATGATTATGCAGTTAGACCTGCTCCCCCGGGAACGGACCACCGCTTCCCTCAATCTTCTCATCCTGCTCGGCTCCCTCTTCGCGGGGCTTCTGGCCATCAGCGTGGTGTTCGCCCTCAACGGCGTGAATCCGTTTCTGGCGATTTTTTACATCTTCAAGGGATCCTTCGGCAGCTGGTACGGCATCAAGGAAACCATCACCAAGGCCATCCCTCTCATCCTTATCGGGAGTGGATTGGCCATGGCCTACAAGGCGAAATTCTGGAACATCGGTGCCGAAAGCCAGCTCCTTGTTGGGGCCATTTTCGCCACCTGGACCGGACTGACCCTGGGACCCCACCTCCCCGCCATCGTCATCGTCCCGCTGATGTTCCTGATGGCCTTTATCGGCGGCGCCCTCTGGGGGATGGTTCCCGCGGTTCTGAAGGTGAAATTCGGCATCAATGAAGTTATCTCCACCCTGATGCTGAACTACATCGCCGCCGAGTTCGTGAAGTATCTCGTGGTCGGTCCCTGGAAAGGCGAAACCAAGGGTGGTTACCCCTACACAGATGACCTTCCGGCCCAGGCCATACTGAAACATTTCCCCTATTCCCGTATCTCGCCGGTGCTTCTGATACTGGCGGTGGTCGGTGCCCTCATCCTGGGCTGGCTGGTATACCGCAGCCGCTTCGGATATGAAATCCGGGTCATCGGTGAGAACACTCATGCCGCCCGGTATTCGGGAATCAACTTCTTCCGTACCTCGGTTCTGCTGATGGCCGTCTCCGGCGGCATGGCGGGGCTGGCCGGTGCCGGGGAACTGATGTCCATCCACAATTACCTGAGTTACCCCGAATCATTAAGCGCCGGTTACGGATTCACCGCCATCATCGTGGCCTGGCTGGCCCGGTTGAATCCTTCATTCACCATCATCTCAGGGCTCTTCTTTGCAGGCATTATAGTTGGTGGAGACGCCATTCAGATTACCATGGGGATGCCCGCCGCCACGGTGAATGTCTTCAACGGAATGATCCTGGTTTTCCTCATCATGGGAGACTTTTTCATCAGCCATCGCGTCCGAATCCGCCTCAGGAGTGCCGTCCATGCTTGATCTCATTGTTTCCGTACTCACCCGCACTATCATCGCCGGAACTCCGCTGCTCCTGGCCACCCTGGGGGAAATTGTCACCGAAAGGGGCGGCATCATCAATCTGGGGATAGAAGGGCTCATGTCCGCCGGAGCGGTTACCGCCTTCATCGTCACCTTCACCACCGGAAACCCCTGGCTCGGAATGCTGGCCGCCATCCTTGTCGGTATCCTCCTCTCCAGCATCCACGGTTTCGTCAGCATCGGCCTCAGAGCCAATCAGGTTGTGAGCGGTCTGGCCCTCACCATGCTGGGCCTGGGCATCAGCGGTCTTTGGGGCAAACCCTACATCGGCCGCCTTCTGCCGAAGCGCATGCCCCGGCTGAACATCCCCGGACTCTCGGACATGCCCGTACTGGGAAGCATCCTCTTCAACCATGACTGGTACGTGTACCTGTCGATAGTCGTGGGTATCGTTATCTGGTTCCTGCTCAAGCACACCCGTATGGGCATCACCCTGCGCTCGGTAGGTGAGAATCCAAAGGCCGCCGAATCACAGGGTATCAGCGTGAACCGGGTGAAATACTTCGCCGTCATGACCGGCGGCGGCCTGGCGGGAATGGCCGGTGCCTATCTGTCGACGGCCTACAGCGGCTCCTGGAACGAAGGCATAACCGCAGGCCGCGGCTGGATTGTCATCGCCCTCACGATTTTCGCCCTCTGGCAGCCGGGAGGGGCCTTCCTTGGGGCCTACCTCTTCGGTGGAATTTTCGTCCTGCAGTACATGCTCCAGCCTCTGGGCATATCGCCCAACCTGCTGGCCATGCTCCCCTACCTGTCCACCCTGCTGGTGCTCTTCATCTACGGCATGTCCAAGTCCGGTCAGCGGCGGATGAACGCACCGGCAACACTGGGTGAACCATACGTGAGAGGGGAACGGTAGACTGTTCCAACCGGAGGAGTGACGTTGTACAAGCTCATTTTCGTCGACGATGAAGACATCGTCAGAGAGGGCATCACATCCCGCATCCCCTGGGGCAGGAACGGTTTCGATCTGGCCGGTGTGTTCGATAACGGACAAGCGGCCCTGGACTATATCCGGAATAATGATATCGATGTCGTGCTGTCGGATATCAGCATGCCGCAGATGGACGGCCTCGCTCTCAGCAGGGAAATCGCCGAGACCCATCCCCGGATCCAGGTTCTTCTTCTCACCGGATTCGATGAGTTCGAATACGCTCAAGAAGCGGTCCGGCATCGGGTAAAGGAATTCATTCTCAAGCCGATTACCGCCGAGGAACTCAAAGCAGTTCTGGATCGAACCCGAGCCGAACTGGATCGCCTCAGGAATGCTGAGAGAGAGCAGGATAGGCTCAGGGAACTCCTGAATCGCAGTCTGCCGCTGCTCCGGGAACGTTTCTTCTACAGCCTGGCCTCGGGACGGCTGGATAAAGAAGAGATTTCCCGTCGGCGTGGATTCTTCAGTTGGAACGACCTGGAAGCTTCCTACCTGGTTATCATCATATCCCTGCCGGAAGAATGGGAGGAACTCACGCGCCTGGCCCTGGTTGAAAAATCCAAAAAACTCATCTCCGATGATGATGCGGTTTTCAGCAACCGAAATGAGGACCTGGTGATACTCCTCCAGGGCAGCGACGGGGAATCCCTGGTGAAACAAGCCAGAACCATCGCCGAGCGGCTGTTTTCCTCGGCCCTCAGTATGGGGGATTCACCGGTGACTATCGGCATCGGTGAATCGGTGGACGGACTTGAAGAGGTGAATCGGAGCTATCTCGGAGCCGGAAACGCTGTTGATTATACCCGGGTTCTCGGCATAACCCGGATACAGTCCATTGATGATGTTCGGCAGAAAACCAGGGTCTCTCAGGAAGCTTTCATCAGCCGGGCACGGCGCCTGGTAAAGGCGCTCAGGGAAGGGTTCAGACATTCGGCCCAGGACGCCCTGACTGAAATTTTCAGGTTGTTCGAAGAAAGCTACCTCACCTCTTCGGATGTTGTCAGTTACCTGGCCCGACTGCAGTTTCATCTCTCGGATTTCGTCGACGAGATGGGAATCAGCATCCAGGATGATTTCGAGGAACTTTCACTGACTGCCGAACCCCGCCGCTTCACAAGGCTGGATGATGCCAAACGCTATTTCAGCAAACAGATTACGAAAATCGAGGAACATGTCCGCCGGAGGAGAAACGATGCCGCCCATTCCCGCATCGACAAAGCCCGATACATCATTTCCGAACGATTCACCAACAAGTCCTTCTCTCTTCAGGACATATGCTCAGAGATTTACCTGAGCACAAGTCAATTCAGCGCTCTTTTCAAGGAAGGCACCGGGCAGACTTTCGTCGAGTATCTCACCGAGGTTCGGATCGATGAAGCCAAGCGCCTGCTGAAAACAACCGACCTGCGGAGTTATGAAATCGCCGACAAGGTGGGTTATCAGGATCCCCGGTACTTTTCCAGCATCTTCAAGAAAATAACCGGTTTCACCACTACAGAGTACCGCAGGGAATTGGAAGATTGATGCGTCGTATCTTCGGCCGCCTGGGAACCCTCGAATCCCGTTTCTACCTCATCTTCACCCTTCTGTTCTTCACTACCATTCTGACCATGCAGATAATCTCAACCCGCTTCACCATTTCTTCGGTACGGAATGCAACCCTGGAGAACAACAGGCTGCTCGTAGACGAACTCGTGGAACAGATCGACACGTATGTCGAAAGCATGGAGAGTATTTCCAAAGCGGTTATTGAGGATATCGATGTCCAGGCATTCCTGATGGATTCGGATTCGGATTCGAAAACAATTCTCGAAGAACGATTCGCATCCTACATCAGGGCCAGAGACGATATATCCGCTATCGTGCTGTTTCGGCAGAACGGCGGTGCTATCAGCGGAGATGGTACGGATCCTGCAGTTTTCTCCGACTACCGCAGCACCGAATGGTATATGAACGCTCTGCTGGCGGAGGGTAAAACCGTCGCATCCACAGCGTATGTACAGAACCTGGTTCCGGGAAATTACTCCTGGGTGGTTTCCTTAAGCACACAGATTCTCTCACCGGATGACAATCGTACTCTGGGAGTCCTTCTTGTTGACCTGAAATTCAACCGGATCAAGGAACTGTGTGAATCGCTGGTAATCGGGGAGAAAGGTTATGATTTTATCATCGACTCGGACGGGAACTATGTCTTCCATCCTTCCCAACAGCTGATTTACAGCAACCTGAAACAAGAACCCATCACAGATCTGCTTCCTCTGCTATCCGATGAAAGGCCTTTGCTGAAGAAGGATGGACGCAATTACCTCACCGCCAGATCCTCACGCACAGGATGGTATGTCGTCAGTGTTTCACTGGACAGCGACCTTGTGACCGGATGGCCCTATGTACAGCTGATGAATGCCCTCATCGGACTGGTGCTCTTTCTCATCGTCGGACTGGTAACAAACTTTATCACCAAAGGCATCACCCGTCCTCTGAGACAGCTTCAGACAGTCATGCAGAGTGTGGATACCGGTGAATTCCGCAAGGCCGGCAACCTGGATGCCACCGACGAAATCCAGGAGCTTGCCCGGGAATATGACCTGATGGTGGGACGGATCGGTGAGCTCATGGAAGAAAACGTCCGGGAGCAGGAACTCAAACGGAAAAGCGACCTGAAAGTTCTGCAGGCCCAGATCAATCCCCATTTCCTTTACAACACCCTGGACTCCATCATCTGGATGGGAGAGATGGATAAGAGCGATGAAGTGGTGAAAATGACCTCCGCCCTGTCCCGTCTCTTCAGAATCAGCATCAGCAAGGGACGGGAGCTTATTCCTTTGAGGGATGAACTGGAACACGTCCGGTCCTACCTCACCATCCAGGAGATGCGCTATAAGAACAAATTCCGCTACCTCATCGACATCCCCGAAAACCTTATGGACAGCACAATCCTCAAGATAACCCTTCAGCCCCTGGTGGAAAACGCCATTTACCATGGTATCCGAAACGTCAATTACGAAGGGCTCATCGAGATTGGCGGCAGTACGGAAAACCACGATCTAGTCCTGACGGTCAGGGATAACGGAGAGGGCATGGATGCCGACAAACTGGCAGCCCTCCTCAACACGAATCAACACGGAACAGGCATCAGAAACGTTCACGAACGAATCAGGCTCTATTTTGGACCGGAATACGGTCTGAGTTACAAAAGCAATGTGGGAAAGGGAACCCTTATAACCATCAGGATTCCCGATGAAAGGAGCATACTATCGTGAAATACCTGATTTTCTTCATCGGGAGCCTCGCCGTCGCCCTGATAATCTTTCTGGCACTCACATTCTCCTTCGAACCGGGAAAAACCGGAGAGCTGCATCTGGAGGAACCTATAGTCGTGGTTGTCAAGGCCACCGTCGAGGGCCAGCCGATGAACTTCTGGACCGTCGTTACACAGGGAATCAATGAGGCGGCCAAGGAATTCGGTGTCGATGTTATTATCACCGGACCGGATCATGAGCGTCAGATCGACCGTCAGGTAAATATCATTAACAGGACTATTGAAGATGAACCCCCTCTCATTATCCTGGCCGCCTCGGACTTCTATCTCCTGGCCGAATCGGTGAGCGTCGCTGCTGAAAAGGGGATTCCCGTCATCACGATGGATTCCGGGGTCAATTCAACCCACCCTATCTCATTCATCGCAACCAATAACGTGGAAGCGGGTATCAAGGCGGGTGAAGAGATAAGCCGACTGCTGCCTGAACAGGATACGCTTTCGATTGCAATCGTCAGTCATATCCGGGAAACCGCCACTGCCATCGAACGTGAAGCCGGGGTCAGGCAGGCCCTGGAAGACCGGACCATCGCCGGCACCTGGTTCTGTGAAAACGATGAAAAAATCGCATATGACAACACGATGGAGATACTGAAGAATCCCTCGATCAGAGGCATCGTGGCTCTTAATGAGATTGTCACCCTGGGTGTGGTCATAGCGATTGAGGAATCGGGGGCATCAAGTCGGGTTTGCGTTGTGGGGTTCGATAATGCTCCTCAGGAACTCGCCTATCTCGAACAGGGGATTCTGAAAGCGACAGTGGTCCAGCGCCCCTACAATATGGGTTATATGTCAATCAAAACCGCCGTGGAGTACCTCAAAGGCGAAAAGGTGAAACCGATTATCGACACCGGGTCGGTCCTTATTACCGCCGAGAACATGTTCCAGAGGGAGTATCAGGAACTATTGTTCCCGGTCAATGATTAATGACGACTGAGGTACCTTATCGTCTTCGTCTCTCCGGTCCTGTCGATTCCACTCTTCCCAGCGGTTCCACCAGTCCTGCCATCGGCCCCGGCGATAACCTCTTCTCTCTATCAGGTACGTCTCACCGGTATCGGGATTCGTGATTTCCAGAGGATAACCGAGCACCTCCTGGATATCCGTTCCCATCATGCGAATCCATCGTTTGGAATAGGTGTCGTACCACCAGACTTCCGATTCACCGGTTTCGGGATCCAGATAGAACAACTTGTCCTGAATGACGCCGCCGTTCATCGAGATATCCCTGAAACTGGTGCGCTCCTGACTGGCGGTAAAATAACCGAACTTCCGGGGGCCTGTGAACCGTGCCAGCTGACGTTCGGAACCGAGGTTCACATCAATCACCGATCCGGGGACAAAGTTCCCCTCGTCATCCCAGTCAGTCGTGGAGATGGTAACCCGATCACCGTTCCTCACCACTTTGATTCTTGAACGGGTATTTTTCCAGCCGTCGGATTTCACACCACCGATGTTCAGCTGTCGGCTCCAGAGTACATCACCGATTTCCGGTTTGTCCGCTCCAGGGGACAGTCGTCTAACAATCAGGCCCCAACCCTGCCGCGGTTCGACATTATATTCTCCGGATGATGAGCCCTGTGAACGGGCGGCTTCCAGGACATAATTCGAATTCCCGTCCCGAAGGAAAGCTACGATAATTCCCACTGTATCATCATCGTCATCTTTAGAAGTAACGGTTGCTTCAAGTGTGTATTTTTCGCTTTCCTGGCCGTCCGGGCTCACCAGTCCCGCATAAACCGAATTCCTGGCATATTCGATATAAGATCCGTCTCCGTCATTTTTCAGTTTCCACAGAAGCGCCATATCCGCTTCGTCACCACGTTTTACTCTCGACGCTTCGGCATCTTCTCCGTTGCTGAAGTACGCATGATTGCTGAGCCTGCCCCAGTTATCAAAAATCTCCTGAGGATCCGGTGGTTCATAGAGACGCATTTTCCGTTCCATTGTACTGCGGTCGTCGTATACAAAACCCTGTACGGGTTCAAGAAGGTCAGCTTCAGCAATCTCTTCGACTTCCGGTGCCGTCAGCAACAGACGCAGCATCCCATCAGTTGAATAGGTATCGTTCAAGGGCTCACCGATGATGTGGACGGTGTATCCAAGGACAAGCTCCTTCCCTTCCGATTCGTAAGGCAGGGAGGAAGCGTCGATAATGATGTTGCTGTTCTCAATCCTTGCCGAAACATCGCCTTCAATTGTGACGGACAGGATTTCCAGTCCTGATTGGTTGAGCATGTTGTCAAAACCTTCCAGGAGCAGTGCCAACGGTATGAGGTTCTCCGAATCCCCGAGAATAAGGTCGGAAAACCGGGGCTCAGGTTCTGCGGGCCCCTTAATCAGTGGATCCACTGTTATAGAAATCTCCTGTGCTTCAGATTCTCCGAATGCATTCACTGCAACAATCCGGTAGGTATAAACAGTTCCCGGCACCAGGGGGGAATCCGTCCAGCTTACAGTGTTGGCGGGAAGACCGGTGCCGACAAGAGAGAACTCACCACCATCGTCGGACCGGTAGATGTTGTAACCCGTTTCCAGATCTGAGGCATCGATCCAGTTCAGGTTGACGGATAAACCGGACTGGATTGTTTCCGGCATACCCGGAGCTTCGGGTACCGTATTAAAAAGCTCCGTACCGAACGCGATATCCGTTACCGTTTCGAAGCCATCAAACACCTGTATGGTTTCGGCTACGGATGATATCAATACTTCGCTGTCGAACAACTCACAGGAGAATACATACTCCCCGGTGGGATATTCTCCTGTGAATCGGAGTCCATTATCGAATATTTCAACTTCGACGAAAATGGGACGGCCGCCGGTGGGTGTGAGGGTTGCGATGACTTTGTCCACGCCTCCCGCCGGGAATCCTGCAGCAGACCAGTCATAATTGACGAGTATTGAACCTTCTCCTCCCATAACCGGAAGAAGTTCGACGTCAACAATTCCCATTTCGTCTCCCGTAACGGACACTTCACCGACACTTCCGGCGGCAAGGGTGACGCCTTCTGAATCCAGGGCCACAACCGATACGGTGTATTCACCCAGGGGCAGATCCTCAAGCAGAACAACGGAATCGGTAACCTGCAGGGGTCCCATGCTCTGAGTTCCGCTGAGAAGGATTTCATAACTTTCTATGGCGTCCGCATAATCCTCGGGAACCACCGATCGATCGGTCTCCGAAGTCATCAGGTTAATCTGCAGAGATCCGGGAGAAGACATGTTCGTCTGCATCTGAGTCCCGTCCATTACCGGATTGGCACAGGCGGTCAACAGGATGAGAATCAGTATTGATGGCAGTATGGAGTATCCGGTCAGTTTACTGGACGAAAGCATATGTTCCTCCTCGCCGGGCTTCCGACGAGAAAGACCGGCATAGCTTCTTCATAAATATCGGAATGTTTGGGGATTAACTTTTTCTTTAAGCTCAGGAATTATTGAATTCTCCCTCTACGGTGTAATCCCGGAGAATTTTCGACAATCTTCGGAAAATCGTCGATTTCACTCCACGGTATACCGGATTGATAATGTTCTCTACTTAAAGGAGACTTCCTTTGAACGAATCAGTTCTTTCTATGAAGGGTATCCATAAGCGCTTCATGGGAGTCCATGCCCTGAAAGGTGTGGATTTCGATCTCAGGGCCGGGGAAATCCATGCTCTGGTCGGAGAAAACGGCGCCGGGAAATCCACCTTGATGAAAGTACTCACCGGCATTTATGAAAAAGATTCCGGTGAGATCCATTTCCAGGGAAAACTCTTCCATCCCCATAATCCCAAGCAGGCCCTGTCCGCCGGCATCGGCATCATCCATCAGGAACTTAACATGATGGATCATCTCACTGTGGCTCAGAATATCTTCATCGGCCGGGAGTCAATGAAAGGTGGCGGTTTGTTCCTCGACGACAAACGGCAGAAACAGAGAACCAAAGAACTCTTCAAGCGGCTTAACATGAACATCGACCCGGCTGAGACTCTGAGTCAGCTTACCATCGGCAAGCAGCAGATGGTTGAAATCGTCAAAGCCGTTTCCCACGACCTGAAGGTTCTCATCCTGGACGAACCCACCGCAGCCCTCACCGAAGTCGAGATAGAAGAACTCTTCACCATCATGAGAGACCTTACCTCCAAGGGTGTGGCAATGATCTACATTTCCCACCGGATGGACGAGATCGGTCGGATAACCGACCGGGTAACGGTAATGCGGGATGGTGAATACATCGGGACCAGCGACACTGAAAAAATCACCAAGGATGAAATCATCAATATGATGGTAGGCCGGGTGATTTACGAAAAACCCAAGGAAAAAAGCAATGTCCGCCCCGATGCCGACATCGTGCTTGAAGTGAGTAACCTGAACGCAGGAAAACTGGTGAAAAACGTCAGTTTCAAGCTACATAAGGGCGAAATCCTCGGATTCGCCGGACTGATGGGCGCCGGGCGCACCGAAACGGCCCGGGCCATCTTCGGTGCTGATGAGATTCAGAGCGGCACTATCAAGGTGAACGGCAAACCCGTCCGTATCACCGATCCAATGGATGCTGTCGCCCACGGTATCGGATACCTGTCTGAGGACCGCAAGAGGTACGGCCTGGCCATCGGCCTGAGCGTCACCGAGAACGTGCTGATGGCGTCTTACGACAAGTACGAATCCGGTATCTTCATCCACGCCGGAAAGGTGAGAGCAATCACTAACGAATATGTAAACAAGCTGAGCATTAAAACCCCTACCGTCGATCAGCTGCTCAAAAATCTGTCCGGTGGAAACCAGCAGAAAGTGGTTATAGCCAAATGGCTCATCAATGATGCGGAAATTCTCATCTTCGATGAGCCCACCCGGGGTATCGACGTCGGCGCCAAGAGCGAAATCTACACGTTGATGAACGAATTGGTTGCCCAGGGTAAGTCCGTCATCATGATCTCTTCCGAACTTCCCGAGGTACTCCGCATGAGCGATCGCATCGTCGTGATGTGCGAAGGGCGGGTCACCGGAGAACTGGACATCGAAGGAGCCAGTCAGGAAGACATCATGAAGTACGCAACAATGAGGAAGAGTGTATGAGCGATATCGGTATTCAGAAAAGCATGGGCGAGAAGATCAGGGAAATCGGAATGCAGAAATTCCTGGCCCCCGCCGCCCTGGTTATTCTGTACATTTTTTTCGGCATCTTCGGGAGAAACTTCTTTTCATTCACTTCTCTTGTGAACATCCTTGATGCCTCCTACTATATCGGTTTCATCGCCATCGGTGTCACCTTCGTTATCATTACCGGAGGCATCGACCTTTCCGTCGGGACCGTAATGATGTGCGCAGCCATTATCGGAGGTACAGCCTACAAGAGCTGGGGATGGCCTATGTGGCTCGCCCTGATTCTTATCATGTTAGTTGCCACGGCATTCGGTTACTTTAACGGAATCATGGTTTCCCGGCTCAAGCTCCCTCCTTTCATCGCTACTCTGGGAACGATGATGATATCCATGGGCATCGGTTCCATCGTTTCCAACGTCCGGAGTGCAACCTACCCCACCCGTTCGGAACCGGACGGCTGGTTTAAGAGCATCTTCAAATACCTCGGTGAAGACGGTTTGACGATACCTACCGGATTCATTGTCCTCATCGTCACAGCCACCATTGCCTATCTTATACTCACCAAAACCAAGATGGGCCGTTACATTTTCGCCGTGGGCTCCAACAAGGAAGCCGCAAGGCTCTCAGGAGTCGATGTCC
>JAUVIY010000117.1 GCA_030592625.1 Spirochaeta sp.
AGTATGTTTCCCTGGATATCGAGATGGGATTCATCGAATCCGAAAAGCCCCTCATGGAAATCGAGCGCCGTTTCATGGCCTATCTGTTTGAGACTGTCCGAAGGGATAACGCTGCAGACCTGGAAGCATGGAATGCGACGGTGCCGGATCCCGGGGCATGTAAAAACATACCCATCATACCCCATGACGAGGCCAAGGCTATCTTTAAAGCCGAAACCGGAAAACGTGCTCTGGAAATCAATCCTGAGGCGGAACGCGTACTATGTGACTGGGCTGAACGGGAACACGGTATTGCCATGGTGTTTGTGAACGAATTTCCCCGGCGTAAAAGACCTTTTTACACGTATCCTCAAGGACAGAAAACCATGAGTTTCGATCTGATCTTCAGGGGTCTTGAAATTACCACCGGCGGTCGCCGTATCAACGAGTATTCCATGTTCACCGAAGCCCTGTCCAAGTTCGGCATGACCGAAGCCGAGCTCGGGGCATACGTTAATGTCTTCAAGTACGGTTGTCCACCTCACGGAGGTTTCGCCATCGGCCTTGAGCGCATCACGCAGAAGATTCTCGGTCTTGCGAATATCAAGGAAGCCACACTATTCCCCAGAGACAGGAAACGGCTTTCTCCCTGAAGTTCGGCGACTTTTACACCACCATAAGCCTCATTTGCAGGTAGTTATTGATTTCCCCTACCTATAATACTATTTTACTAATATATTAGTATCAGGAGTCGGAAATGAAAGCCACATGGAACGGAACTGTAATCGCAGAGAGTGACAATACCATCGTTGTGGAAAATAACCACTATTTTCCACTTGAGAGTGTGAAAACCAATCTGCTTCAGGATTCGGAAACCCATACCACTTGCCCCTGGAAGGGGATTGCCCATTACAAAAACATTGTATTGGACGGTGAAGTGAACAACGATGCCATCTGGTATTATCCCGAACCCAAGGATGCGGCAGAAAGGCTGGGCATCAAGAATCACATGGCGTTCTGGAGTGGTGTTGAGATTAGCGAATAAGTTTCGTCATTAATTGACCTCTGGCACAGACTCAATTATGACTTTGCTCTGGTCAGGGATGTGATGATATCAGCATGAATTGGAAAATCTTTTATCAGCCGGTATTGATCCGCCAGCTCATAATCCGAGTAATCAAATCCCGGGGCGACTGAGCATCCCACCAGGGCCCATCTGCCGTTATCCGATACATGTGAAGCGAACCATGTACCCGCAGGCACCAGGGCCTGGGGCTCGTAACCCAGTTCCACCGGCCCTATGACAAGAGTGTCACGTTCGCCGTCCCGGTAGATTATTTCAATGCTTACAGCGTCTCCGGAGTGGTGATACCACATCTCATCCGATCGGATACGATGAAACGCGGAGAAGTTCTCTGAGGTGGTCAAAAAATAGATAGAAGTGGAGCAAGGCCGTTCTCCGGGATGACGGGGCAGGGCGGCGGACGAGAGAGTATCGCTGGAAACATAAGTCTGCCGGAACCATCCGCCTTCAGGATGGGGTTCCAGCCTCAGTCGCTGAATAATCGCTCCAACCTCATCGCGTTTGTCTTTCATAATTCATCCCGAATCATTATTATTTCGATTTCTTTGGCCAATATACGACTGACTTTCCGGGCACCGGCCGTATTGAAATGCACCCCGTCATAGGTCCATCTGAGTCCCCGACGTTCTGCAGCTCTGTCGTAGTCTTCATTTTCGACACGACCGAATGCAGTAGCCAGTTTCGACCAGGGATTCACCGGAAGGAAGCTGGATGGTTTTTTACGTTCCAGTGGGAGAAAAAGTCTTAAATCAACAAACCGGCAATCTGGCGTTTTCTCTGCCATTGTGGAAATTATATCTCCCAATTGAACCAGCCTTCTGTTCATCTCCCTCGTCGGATCCTCACCGACAAATAGAGGCGGCAGTAGGATGATATTAAGGGCATGCCTACGGAGAATCGCAAGAATGGAGCGGTAAATCCCGGCGAAGGAGTCCGGATCCCGGGTCGGAGGCTTCCGCATGGCGGTTTTCCATAATCCGTAACCGGGAACGAGATCGGCAAAAATATCATTGACTCCGACCCATAGAATCGCAATCTCGAATTGTTCATGCAGGTCCGGAACCGTTTCGTCTTTCAGGCGCCTGAGAAGACTGAGAGCCGTATCACCGCCCCGGCCGCGGTTAACCAGGCGCAGCTCAGGCAGGGACTCGGATAAAAATGATGTAAATGCGACACCCGGTTTGCCTTCAGTCAGACTGTCACCCCAGAGAAGAACCTTTGGGTTATCTGCGAAACCTGAGTCCACTGTGTTCACCAGAGCGGGGAGGGATAGACCCCTTCTTCAACGAGGGATGCCAGTGAGGATTTCACAGCCGGCTTATCTTCAGGATATGTCACTCCGAACCATGTGGAATCGGTTTTCAGAATCTTCACGGCCATCCTGCCGGAGGATATAAGAGAATCGATTTGAGAAGGAATGAGGTACTCGGTTTTCATGCCCATTCCCGATTCTTTCAGGAAATCAAGAAAACGGGTTTCCAACACTGTAAAAAGAGCCGGAGAGAATCCCCAGAAGTTCATGGATGCCAGTTCCTCACCAGTCATGGGATAGCATTTTCCATCATCCTGGTTTTCGACGACACCGGTGTCGTTCTTTCCGATTTTGAAACGCTCGGTGACACTGGTCAAATTCCCATTCTTTGACTCACATACCCCCCGGGTGACATAACCGTGGGGGCTCAAGGTATTGATCAGTCGATATCCGACGAGAAACCCTTCGAGAGCTTCGGGGTTCAAAGCAGTCAACCCCCGGGCACCTTCCCTGAAGGCTTCTCCCCCATAGAAATCGTCGGCATTAATGACGATAAATGGCTCTATTATCATGTCTTTACAGGCCAGAATCGCTTGACCCGTTCCCCAGGGCTTCTCTCGTCCCACAGGTACGGTGTAACCGGCGGGAAGATCATCCAGTTCCTGGAAAACGTAATCTACATTGATTTTGCCTTCAAAACGGGTGCCGATAGTATCCCTGAAGGCTTTCTCAATCTCTTTCCTGATGATAAATATCACCCTGTCGAAACCGGCTTCAATGGCATCTCTTACCGAGTAGTCAAGGATTATTTCGCCGTTGGGGCCCATAGGATCTATCTGCTTGATGCCGCCGTAACGGCTGCCCATGCCGGCGGCCATTATTACCAGTGTGGGTGTCATATAAAATCACTCCTGTTTTTTCGCCTCAGAATAGGCCGGGATCTTGAAGCAGGTCTAGTCTTGGTAATGGTTTCAGAAATCTATTCCGGGAACATCGCACTGATGGATTCCCTGCGGGAAATTCTCCTGATGGCCTCTCCGAAACATGAGGCTACCGGAACGACACGAATCTTGTCGATTAAGGGTTCCGGACGATTCTCCACGCTGTCGGTCACATAAAGGACTTCAATCTCGGAATCGGCCAGACGTTTCATGGCACCGGGTGAAAATACACCGTGGGTTACTGCCGCCATAACTCGGGCGGCACCTTTACTTCTCAGGTCTCTCGCATCTTCAATAAGAGTTCCGCCGGATATGACGAAGTCGTCGACGATAAGGGCCGTTTTACCCTGAACGTCTCCGATGATATCGATGACTTCAGAATGCTCGTCATGATCCGGACGATGTTTGACACTGATAGCCACCGGGGCATCCAGGTATCGGGCGAATTTCCGTGCTTCTTCGGCGAATCCTGTATCCGCGGATACCACAACCAGGTTTTCCGCACCGTCTTTTTGAACCTGAT
Organism: Spirochaeta sp.; assembly: GCA_030592625.1. Taxonomy (GTDB): domain Bacteria; phylum Spirochaetota; class Spirochaetia; order DSM-2461; family DSM-2461; genus UBA2779. The sequence continues at coordinate 3,780 of JAUVIY010000117.1, forward strand.
CTCCCAGGGCATGCAGTCCCAGGAGGTTGTCGACTGGTATTCGGAAAAAACCCTGAATTTGTGGAGAATGAAGATCCATTGTGACGACCCGGTCACACCCTACGGCTTCCAGCGCATCGGCACATACCCTGGCTCTGATGGATACCCGAGGTTCATCCTTTTTATCCCCCTTTCCATAACTGAAATAGGGGATAACCGCCGTAACCGAGGCAGCACTGGCTCGTTTAAATGCATCAACCCAGAACAGCAGCTCCATGAACCGGTCGTTGGTCCTGTGAATAGTGGACTGAATTACAAAAACATCCCGTCCTCGGACATTTTCTCTCACCTGCACGAATGTGTTGCCGTCGGAAAAGGTATGGCAATCGGAATTGCAGACCGGAACATCCAGCCATTCGCATATGGATGCCGTGAGTTCAAGACTTGCCGTACCGGGAAATATCATCAAATCTTCATCTGCCATAATTGTATTGTAACGGGAGCCGGTGTCCGATTTAAACCTTGGATATAAAAAAAGGAGAGGTAATTTCAAAAAGCAAATATTTTTGGAATTACACAGACCTTTAGATTTCATACCTGAAGGGCTATTTCATAATTCCTGCCGACGATATCGATTGGGTCGAATTGAAGACATCTCAGACGACGAACTATCTCCATTATCCCCGACTCTCCATGGAGACTGCGGGGAGGGAGGAGCCCCTGTACGGCAAGAAGGTAGCGCCTCGCTTCTCGTCGTGAAGGTCTGTCCACTACTTCTCCGCTAAAAAGCGATTGTTTTCGGCGTCCTGGGAAACGGGATGACATCGCGAATGTTCTGCATGCCGGTGACATACTGCACAAGCCGCTCGAACCCCAGGCCGAAACCGCTGTGTGGAACACTACCGTAGCGGCGGAGATCCAGGTACCAGTCGTACTCCCCGGTATCCAACCCCATTTCTTCCATGCGTCTTTTTAGCTTGCCTAAATCGTCTTCCCTCTGGCTTCCGCCAATGATTTCTCCCAGGCGTGGTACAAGGACATCCATGGCACGAACGGTTTTACCGTCGTCGTTCTGCTTCATGTAGAACGCTTTAATTCCTTTCGGATAATCGGTTACCGTTACCGGTCCGCCAATCACATCCTCTGTAAGATATTTCTCGTGTTCGGCCTGGAGATCGATACCCCATGAGGGTTTGTACTCCCATTTCACCGTGGCTTTTTCCAGTTCTTTGATCGCATCGTTGTACGTGAGGTGAGTAAACGGGGTCTCGATAACCTTGGTCAGATTTTCGATTGTCCCCTTCTCGATCCACTTGTCAAAGAACGTCATATCTTCACTGCAGTTCTCCAGAACATGAGAAAGCAGATGCTTGATGAAGTCCTCGGCCAGCTGACGGTTTCCTTCGAGATCGCAGAACGCCATTTCCGGTTCTATCATCCAGAACTCGGAAAGGTGGCGGGAGGTATTTGAATTCTCGGAACGGAAAGTGGGTCCGAAAGTATAGACGTTACTCATGGAGCAGGCGAAGTTTTCCACCTGAAGCTGGCCGCTCACCGTGAGATGGGCCTTTCGGCCAAAGAAATCCTGCTGGTAATCAACACTCCCATTGTCCCTGCGGGGTGGAGCGGACAGATCCAGGGTGGTCACCTGGAACATGTTGCCCGCACCCTCGGCATCACTTCCTGTAATGATGGGAGTATGAATCCAGAGGAATCCCCTCTGCTGAAAAAAATCATGGACTGCGTTGGAAAGTGCGTTTCGAACACGGGCAACGGCGCCGAAGGTGTTGGTTCTGGGTCGTAAATGGGCGATTTCTCTCAGAAATTCAAATGAATGTCGCTTCTTCTGAAGTGGATAATCCGCCGGTGCTCCCCCAATCAGAGTCACTTCTTCAGCCATAAGTTCCACGCCCTGTCCTTTGCCCTGGGAGGTGACGAGTTTTCCCGTGATGGAGACGCTGGCTCCGGTAAGCAGCTTGTGGTTCAGTGTTTCATCAACGGTTCCGTCTTCTTTATCCACGACAATCTGCAAGCTTGATATACAGGATCCGTCGTTGAGTTCGAAAAAAATGATGTTCTTGCTGTCCCGTTTTGTGCGGATCCAGCCCTTTGCGGTGACATTCCGGCTGTCGCCGGCACTTGATAGTAACGAATATACGGTTGATCGGGTCATAAATCCACACACTAAGGCGGTGCTTCTCTTGCGTCAAGCGGATCAGGAGGGTAGGTTTCATGAACTGACGGGGATAAGCATTGGAATGCATAAAATACTCACTATGGAAGAACAAAGGGTGATGATCAGTTCAGCCGTTAAGGTATTTCTGTAATGGGCAGGGGTTCAATCTGCGGTTTCGGTTACAGCATGGACGAACTCATCGTTTTTTTCGGATCGGAATATGGAAAAGGTGCCTATCATGCAGAGGCTCTGTTCCGCCAATTGTACACCGGTGGCAATGCAGAAGTTTCCGGGACACAGGAATACCGACCTGCAGCAGAACTGGCGGAGAAAGTGGAACGGGATTTCAAGGTGTGTCTGCCGGAAGTTGGCATGAGCCAGGATGATGCCGGAACCCGGAAATTCAGCTTGTCCCTTGAAGACGGAGCTATAACAGAGTCGGTGATTATCCCTATGGTCGAATCGGAAACCCTATGCATATCAAGCCAGGTGGGCTGCAGCCGGGGATGTACGTTCTGCGAGACGGCCGGAATGGGGCTCCTGAGAAATCTGAAGACGGATGAAATCATTGCTCAATGGGCTGTGGCCCACTTTGATCTGGGGACAAAGCCCAGGAATATCGTTTTCATGGGTATGGGCGAGCCCTTCGATAACTTCGATGCCGTCATTCGTGCCGTTGATATACTTTCGGATCAGAGGGGGGCCGCCATTCCCAAACGAAGAATCTCAATCTCTACTTCGGGTCATGTCGTTGGGATACGACAATTGATGGAATTGGAGAACCGGTTCCCCGACAGGGGGTACCGTACAATACGTCTGGCCGTCAGTTTGAATGCATCCAATGATGATATCCGCAGCCGTCTCATGCCCATCAATCGCATCTGGTCCATGAAAGAGCTGAAATCGGCGCTTCTGGACTCACCTCAGTCACACAAAAAGGATGCTTTATATTTTGAGTATGTGCTTATCCCCGGTGTAAACGATGATGAACAACATGCTGATGAACTGAACCGGTGGATGGAAGGAATGGTGGCCAAGGTTAATCTGATTCCCTACCATCCCACAGGATCCTCTCCATGGTCTGAACCGGATGAGGAATCATTGAAGCTGTTTCACAGCGTTATACTATCGTCTGGACGAGAATGCCGAACCCGTAGAAGCCGAGGAAAAGGTATCGAGGCCGCCTGCGGCATGCTCGGAAAGTACAGCCGACTCAGCCGATCCGTTCTCTGAAGATTTCAACTGCCACGCTCCTGGTGAACCTCAGGACTCCCGGCTTGTCCAGGATAACACGACAGGCTTGTATCCCCTCAACTTCAAGCAGAAGTCCGGCAACTGACTCTGCCAGAGCTTCGATGAGTCCGTAAGATGAAGCTTCCACAAGAGCGACTACCGCCGTCTCCACTGCCTTGTAGTCCACGGTCAGGCTGAAATCATCAGCGGCTGCTGCAGGCCTCTGGTCGGTAAAAAGAGTCAGATTCAGGACAACATCCTGTTTCATGTTCCTCTCTTCAGGATTTATCCCGATAATGGTCTGTATCAGTAGATCTCTGATGTGGATTTTGTCCCTTCTCTCACATTCCATATGCATTCCCTTTCAGATGTCTGCCCCCGTCTACAAAAATCACCTGACCGGTGACGAATCCGGCCCCGAGGAGATATAACACGGCATCACAGA
>JAUVIY010000155.1 GCA_030592625.1 Spirochaeta sp.
GAGAACCCCCTGCGATATTTCGCCGGAGGGGCGTAGTTCGTACCAAGGAGAACCTCATGCAAAAAACATCAATTCAGGAAACCGACGCTGCCACGGGTGAGCCCGGATACTTCAACAAGCTGATACGTCGCAAGAAACTCGAAAGTGTCTTCCTCTTCATTACCTCCAAATGCCAGTCGAAGTGTCGGACCTGCTTTAATCACGCGAATCTCAACCGTGATGATGATCTGACTTTTGAACAGATGAAAACCATCTCTGAAACCGCCGGACCTTTTGACAAACTCTGGCTCTCAGGCGGTGAACCCTATCTGCGGAAAGATATGGTGGACATCATCGCCATGTTTCATGAAAACAACGGTGTTAAAACCATCAATCTTCCCACCAACGGACTTGCCAAGGACAATATTGTCAGGATGACCGGGGAACTGCTGGATCGTTGTCCGAAGCTTACGATTCATCTCAACTTCTCTCTGGACGGTCTCGGGAAAACCCATGACAACATCCGCGGTGTTCCGGGTAACTTCCTGAAGACGGTGGATACCATCGAAACGGTCAGAGAACTCTACGGTGAGAGAAAGAATCTTATGGTGAATATCGCCACGGTTATTACCAGCGAGGCCTACGATCAGATGCTGGAACTCGCTGGGTATATAGCCCAGAAAGGTCTCTGCGACTTGCATATCCACGAGGTTCTCCGGGGAGATCTACCGGACCCGGATCTGAAGGTAATCTCTCTGAACCAGGTAAAGAAGCTTAATGCCGAACTCTCTCCGGTGATGGACCTTGGGGCCAAGAGGCTTTTTAAAGATCTTAAGCAGGGAAAGAGAATCGCCCGGCTCACCTATATCGGCATCATGAGTTTTATGGAAATGATCAAGGAACAGAATCATGATGGACCCAGCCACTGGGGCATGAAATGCACCGCCGGTGATACCACCTTCGTCATCGATGCCAACGGTGATTTCCGCTCCTGTGAAATGCGCCCTCCCATCGGGAACCTCAAGGACTATGACTTCAACCTTCGGTCGGCCTATGACTCAAGTGTGATGAAGAGAGAAGTTTATGAGATCGGCGGCGGGGTACGGGCCAATTGCTGGTGTACCCATGGATGCTGGATTACCTCTTCCCTGAAGTTCAGTCCCTGGTCGATGCTCGTTCGACTACCCCTGGCATACTGGCGCAAGGAAAAACTGATTAAGACAATGCCGCCGCTGCCGGTGGTGGATATTGAGACCATCGAAGCTGCCGCCGGGATGATGCCTGCGGAGGTGCCTGCGGAGGTGACGGCATGAGGGTTCTGTTGGCTGCCCACGGATCCCGGGGGGATGTGTACCCGATGATTGCTCTGGCTGAGAAGTTTATCTCCGGGGGGCATGAAGTAACCATGTTCACCCAGCAGACTTATACATCCGCTCTGGTAAATCACGGCATCAAGGGCCTCTTTACATCCGAAGATGCCCGGAAGGAGATGACCGACCTGGACGATGATGCCGGCAGTGTCGGCAAATCGATTAAATGGGCCCAGAAGTCCCTGGTAGAAGAGTTTTCCCTGCTGGGTGAAGCGTCGAAGGATGCCGATCTGCTTATCTGCACGAACAACGAGTTCTCTGTCTCTTCAATTGCCGAAGCACGGGAAATTCCGGCATTCCGGGTGGCCTTTCTCCCCTCGATACCCGGGAACAATGTCCCGCCGCTCATTCCCTGGCAGAATCTGCCGAAGGTTCTTTGTCGCCCCACCTGGAATCTCATCAACAAGGGACTGGACTTCATGGCCCTGAAAACCGCGAACCGGGAACGGGCAGCCCTGGGGTTGGCTCCTATCAAGAGCCTGTCGAAGCATTTTATGGCAACGTTTAACAACCTGTTTGCCATCAACGATGTTCTGGCTCCGCCGCATCATTCCTGGCCCAGGGGATCCTACCGCTACTGCGGTTATGCGTTTGAGAATCAGGAGAATGACATCCCTGAGGATGTGGAGGCATTCCTGCAGGCCGGTCCGCCGCCCATCTATTTAGGTTTTGGTTCGGTTTCGGTGAAGAATCCTGCCGCTTTCACGGATCTGGCCCTGGAGGCTGCCGAAATGGCGGATTGCCGGCTGGTGATGAGCCGGGGCTGGACCGGCCTGGGCCGGGAGAACATGCCGGAGCATGCCATCCTGGTGGACGACCTGTCCCACGACCACCTCTTTCCCCGTATGGCCGCCGTCTGCCATCACGGCGGGTCCGGTACCATTCATCGGGGCGCCAGGGCAGGGGTGCCTCAGTTCATCATGCCTGTCATCATCGATCAGTTTTTCTGGGGTAAGCGCATTCACAATCTCTGTGTGGGACCAAGGCCGAGGTCATCCAAAAAACTCAATTCCCGATCCCTGGCCGATGTCTTTACAGACTTGAGTACCAATTCCAACTATCGGGAGAATGCCCGGCGCCTGGCCGAAGCGGTGTCCCGGGACGGAGGAGTTAGCGCCATATATGAAGCAATCGTCGGGGAAATGGCCCGAATCGCCGCCTGAGTCAATTGAAGGAGGAAGAGAATGAGTAAAGAAGCCGCACTTGAGGTATTGAAAAAGAATGTGTCCAGGTTTGATGATCCTGATCTGAAATCCGCCTTTAAAAAATGGGAAAAGGTGGTGCAGTACCGGTTCACCGATATCGACGAAATCTGGTGCATTGAAGTGAAGCAGGGAGATGCCCGGCTTGCAGAGGGTTCGATTAAAGAGAATCCGGAACTCGAGTACATCATGACCACCGATACCTGTGTGAAGCTCAATACCGGAGAGCTTAACGGAATGCAGGCCTACAAACAGGGTCTGGTGAAAACCCAGGGTGCTATCCGGGACATGCTCAAGTGGAAAAAAGTGGGCAACATCAGGTTGGAGGACGAGTAATGGCCATAATTGATGAATTTCTGGCCGTGGAAAACCCATGGGAACTTGATATGGCAACCATCAGGGATTTTCAACTTCGTTCAATCAGGGAAGCCTTCGATTTCCATTACATGAACAACAAACTCTATCGGGGATTTTGCGATCGGAAGGGATTCGGACCAGAGAATCTGAAAAGTTTTGAAGATCTTGTACGGGTTCCCGTTCTCTCGACGCGCATATTCAAGGAAGGTTTCAAACTGCTGAGTGTTGATGAGGGCGATGTGGCTCAGATACACACCAGCAGCGGATCTTCAGGAAGTCAGAGCCGGGTGCCAAGGGATAAAATCACTCTGGATCGTTTCGCGATTTCGATGCATAAATCCATTCGATACACCGCCGGTACTTACGGATATCTGGCCATGCTCGGTCCATCCCCGGATGAACTGGGGGATCTGGCTCTGGCCAATTACGCCCAGATAGGCTGTGATATGGCCGAGGACTACGAGTTCTTCCTGAAAGACTATGACTTCGAACCGGAATACATCATCGAAAAGTGCAATGCCACCCCTCACAGGCCGGTAAGGATAGGCGGCGGACCGATGCTGATACTCGATCTGGCGGACTGGATGATGGAAACCGGTGACAGGATTACAACTCTGACTCCGGATAGTCTCATCACTTCCGGCGGGGGCTTCAAGGATATGATGGGTGCGGCTATGGATCGGGATGAATATGATGCCAAGGTATCCGAAGCCTTCGGTCTTCCGAAAAGCAATGTCCGTGATGCCTACGGCATGTCCGAATTGAACGCGATTATGCTGGAATGTGAAAAACAGGTGAAACATATTCCGCCATGGGTCCATCTGAGCATCCGGAACCCGGCAAATCTCGACGAAGAGGTGGCTCCCGGGGAAGAGGGTCTCCCGGCGTTTCTGGATCCCCTGGCCCATTCCTATCCCGGTTTTGTTATTGCCGACGACATCGTTCGTATGGAAGTTGGCCCTCATGAAACCTGTGGATGCGGACTCCACGGTCCCGGATTGTACAAGGTGGTTCGACGGGCCGAGGGGGCTGAAGAGAAGGGATGCGGCCGTCATGTTGATGAACTCCGCTCCCGGCACGGAGGGGCTACGGCATGATAGGACAACAGGATATCGAGATACCGTTCATCCTGAGCGGCCGGGAGTACCGATCGGCGGAATCATCCGGAAACGAAGGTATCATCCTGGAGTATGACAAAGGCGGAACCGTCATCCGCTTCCCGGCTCTTGAAAAGTTTGATGCCGGTGAGCTCTTTTCGGCTGAAAAGGAACTGGCAAAGCTGTCCATCGACGAGATACTCGATTTCCTGGCCGCCGCGGGAAAGCTCTGGACCGATCCCGGATATATCCGCTATCAGGAATCTCTGGATCTTATGAAGCGGATTACCGATTTCAGCGAAGAAGAACTGGTTCTTGATTTTTCATACATACCCGCCCTGCTTGAAAGGGGTGGTTACCTGGAAGAAATGCTTCGTGTGGAATTCGGTGATTCCGGTGTACTCGATCAATGGACCCTTCGAGGGGGCTGCGAGGTTAAGGCGAATCCCCGAGGGCGCCTGCTGCACGTTCTGGCGGGTAATGTTCCGGGTGTGGAACTCATTTCCCTTGCCCGGGGGCTTATGACAAAGAACGCGAATGTTCTGAAAATGGCCCGGGGTAATCCGGTTACTCCCGTCGCTCTTGTAGGCAGCTTTGCGGATATTGACCCTGATCATCCAATTACCCGAAGTACCTCGGTAATCTATTGGGAACGTGGTTCAAGTGCAGAGACCGAAATCTTTCGAGGGGTGCAGAGTGTATGCGTCTGGGGAGGTTTCGATGCGGTGCACGCATCATGGAGTCATGCAAGATCCGGACTGGAGATTCTTGATTACGGTCCCAAGCGGAGTATGGTATTCATCGGAGCCTCCACCCTGTCATCAGAGGACTCTCTGACCGCTGCCGCCGCTGCCCTGGCATCGGATACGGTGGTTCACGATCAACAGGCCTGCCATTCACCGCAAGTAGTCTTTGTCGAGGGTGGTGAAGCTGCCCGGGGTGAAACGGAAATGTTTGCCGAGGTTCTGGGCCGGGCTCTGGATGAGGCCGGCAAGTCCCTTCCCCGGGGTGAAGACAGCATCGATCGTAAGACTCAAGTGGGACATATGAGGAACATGGCCGAGCTTATGGGTGAGACTGTATTTCACCCCGGCAGCACCGCCTGGACGCTCATTGTTACGGATGACTTTACCCGTACGGCTTCCAATCCCCTGGGCCGGACCCTCTGGATACTGCCGGTTGACTCCATAAAAGAGGCGGTGAACCACGCCGACAGCTGGACCATGGTGGCTGCGTTTTCCCTGAGAGCCGATCTTGAAGCCCATCGGGATTTCCTGGCAGCTCGGGGGGTGGACCGTGTCACCACTTTGGGTCATATGGGCTTATTGCCCCCGGGCACTCCTCACGAAGGACGTTACGATTTAACCCGCATGGTAAAATTCGTTTCTGCCGATCTCGCACCGGAACCGGTGATGGCGATTCCCGCGGAGCTGAGTGTATGAGTTCCAAAACTGTCGGACTTGCGTTGGTTACCGGTGCCTCCAGCGGCATCGGTCGAAGCTATGCCCGGAGCCTTGCCGCCGATGGATACAATCTTGTCATAACGGCCAGAAGGTCTGATCGTCTTAAAGAACTGGCGGATGAATTGATACAGGCTCATGGTATATCTGTTGAGACTCTGCCTGCCGACCTCTCATCTTCTGATGGTCTGGAGGCTGTTAGGCGGCGCATTTATGAGGGCACAGTCATTGAGTTTCTGGTACATTCTGCGGGATTCGGTACCCGGGGCCATTTTGTTGATCTTGAGGAAGATGTGATTACAAGAATGGTGAACCTTCACTGCCTGGGGGCCGCATCTCTCGTTCGAAGCGTTCTGCCGGGGATGATTGAACGGAATCGCGGCCGTATTATTCTGGTTTCATCACTGGCTGCCTTTCTCACCACAGCCGAATACTCACTGTACTCGGCTACGAAGTCTTTTCTGAATACCCTTGCTCTGGGGCTTCGTGATGAGCTTGCCGCTACAGAGGTTCGGGTGCAGGCCGTTTGTCCGGGTTTGGTGAAAACCGAATTCGTCGAAACTCCCACATTTAATGGATTTCGATATGAGGGTGTTCCGGAGAAGTACTGGCTTGCCCCGGAGACAGTGGTGAAAGAGTCCCTTTACCGTCTGGATCACCGTTACCGTCCCATCCTGGTTCCCACTGCCGGTGCCCGAATGTTTCTGGGCATCCTCAATGCCCCGCTGATCGGGAATCTGATAAGGGGGATGATGGGAGCCTCGGGCAGGCGACGGATTAAGGCGGGAAAACCGGCAATGTTCTGATGACTTCACTGAAAATGAAATCTTGCCGCAAATACATCCAGCAGTTTCCCGCAGGGCGGGAAATTGCGTAATGCGTTA
>JAUVIY010000087.1 GCA_030592625.1 Spirochaeta sp.
GACTCGCCCCGGGCTCGGCTCCACGATTCCGGGCAACTCCTTCATATTGCTTATTTGTTTCGTATCGCCAAGTCGCTGAATTTCCGGGACACCATACCCGTGAAGCCGTCGGATGCCGAAGGCACCGATGTCTCCCCAACCCGGCCGGCGCGTCAGAAGGGGGCCGGGTCAATGTGGTCAGGCAAAACCAATCAGGCAGGGGAAGGGACCCGGCGAAGTCGTCGGATGCCGAAGGCACCGCTAGACAAGCCGGGTCCCTTACCCTGCCATGATTGACTTACCTCTCCCCCACATTGACCCGACCCCCCTCCAAGCGTAAGATGTTGCTCGTTATGAAGAAACGCCTCATCACCTCCGCTCTGCCCTACGTGAACAACATCCCCCACCTGGGGAATCTCATACAGGTGTTGTCCGCCGACGTTTTCGCCCGGTTCTGCCGGCAGTACGGTTACGAAACCATGTACATCTGCGGTACCGATGAATACGGTACCGCAACCGAAACAAAAGCCCTGGAAGATGGCGTGACACCCCGTGAACTTTGTGACCAATATTACGACATCCATGCGGACATCTATAAATGGTTCGAGATTGATTTCAACTACTTCGGACGCACCAGTCACCCGGTGCAGACCGAGATTGTCCAGAACCTCTTCAAAAGGGTGGATGAGGCCGGTTACATCAAGGAAGCCACCATCGAGCAGCTCTACTGCGAGAATGATGAGCGTTACCTGGCCGATCGATATGTCCATGGCACCTGTCCCCATTGCGGTTACGAGGATGCCAGGGGCGACCAGTGTGAGAATTGCGGCAAACTGCTGGATCCCACCGACCTGGAATCTCCCCGATGCGGCACATGCGGCAGCACCCCGGTGATACGTGAAACCCGTCACTTGTATCTGGATCTGCCGGGTATCAAGCCTATGCTGGAGGAATGGATCAACCGGACTAAAATTTCAGGTTTCTGGGCTAATAATGCGGTGAAGATGACCGAGAGCTGGATCCGCGACGGGCTGAAGGAACGGGCCATCACCCGAGACCTCAAATGGGGCATTCCCGTCCCGAAAGAGGGCTTCGAAAACAAAGTCTTTTATGTCTGGTTCGACGCTCCTATCGGATATATCTCCATTACCGCCGACCTTACCGATGAGTGGGAATACTGGTGGCGCAGCCCGGAAGACACCGAGCTCTTCCAATTCATCGGGAAGGACAACATCCCTTTCCACACCGTCATCTTTCCCTCCACCCAGCTGGCGTCCGGAGAGAAGTGGACCATGCTCCACCATATGAGTTCTTCCGAATACCTGAACTACGAAGACGGTAAGTTCTCCAAGAGTAAGGGCACCGGTGTCTTCGGCAACGACTGTCGTGATACCGGCATCCCCGCCGATGTATGGCGCTTTTACATTTATTACAACCGGCCTGAGAATTCGGATTACCAGTTCACCTGGTCCGACTTCCAGGAGAAGGTGAACGGTGAGCTCATCGGCAACTTTGCCAATCTGGTGAATCGGACACTCTCCTTCCTGGGCCGCTTCTACGATGGTAAAATCCCCCAAGCCCCTATGGACGATTCCGTCTGGGCTGAGTTGAAAGAACGCGATAAAAAAATAACCGAAAAACTGGACCGGGCCGAGCTGCGAGGCGCCTTCCGGGACATTTTCGCCCTCTGCGATCTGGGGAACAAGACCTTCCAGGCCGGTGAGCCCTGGCGGACCCGCAAGGACGCACCGGAAGAAGCGGCCAGGCTCTTGAAAACCTTGAGTTTTCTGGTCCGGGACCTGGCCATCCTTATCAAGCCCTACTTGCCTGCCACCTCCAGGCGGCTGGCCTCATGGTTCGGTCTTGAGAGGGATGAATGGGGCATTCTGGGCAGCGAAGAAGGTCCCACTGAAATCGCCAAGTCTGAAATACTCTTCGAAAAACTCGAAGACGACCGCATTGCAGCCTTACGGGACCGGTTCAGCGGATCTCAGGCCGAGCGCAAAGCCGCCGAGGCTATAGCAGCTGACTCTCAACCCGTAACTCCCGAGCAGAGTTTTACCGCCCTGGATCTTCGAGCCGCCCGGATTACCGCAGTCGAACAGCATCCCAATGCCGACAAACTCTATGTCATCACCCTGAACGACGGGACCGACGAGCCCCGCACAATCTGTTCCGGACTGGTGGACGACTACACCCCTTCGGAGCTGGACGGGAAGACCATCGTTCTGGCTTATAATCTCAAGCCCGCCAAACTCCGGGGCATCAGGAGCCATGGCATGCTCCTGGCTGTAGAGGACGACGAGAAGAATCTCGAGGTTCTCATGCCTGCCGCCGAGCCGGGGGAGCGGGTTCACCTCGATGGTGTTTCTCCTGCCGATCCCCCGATGAAACGGGTTTCCATCGATCGCTTTTTCGAAACGCCCATCCATGTCGATGGGGGAGCCGTGAAAGTTGGTGATAAAGGTCTGACTCTCGCCGGTTCACCCTTGAAGACAACGAAGGTACTTAAAGGTATGGTGGGTTAAGAGTGACCTCCGGCGCCGTCCGTTCCGATTCCTTTTCCCTGGCGTCACTGGAGCCGGTAGACTTACCAGAGCTGGAAGGGTCCGGCAATCTGCTCCAGAGCGGGTTCTGGGGGGATTTCAAATCCGCCGCCGGCTGGACCCCCCGGGCGTTCCGATGGACCTCCGATACCCGGTCCGGCACCTTTGAAGGGCGCTTTCTCGTCCTGGAGAGGCGCTTCCCGGGAAACCTCCGAATGGCGTACATTCCATACGGTCCGGCTCTTCCCGATGAAATAGATGCCGACGCCGTCGCTGTTTCAAACCTTCTTGCCGCCATCGCCCGGGCCTTGAAGTCCCATCTGCCGAAAGGCTGTTTCATGATCCGTTTCGACCTCACAGGCGGTACTCGGGGAAAGATTTACCCGGAGCCTCTGAATCGTCCCCTTCGTCCGGCTCCCTACAGGGTGCAGCCCCAGGACACAGTTATACTGAACCTCGAATCCGATGAAGCCGGCCTGTTGGCCGGGATGCATAAGAAAACCCGGTACAATATCCGTCTGGCAGCGAAGAAGGGCGTGAAAATCCGCCGTCATAGTGGTGATGATACCCTGAAATCTCTACCTGGCTGGTATGAACTGTACAGGGAAACCGGCCTTCGGGACGGTATCTCGCTGCATTCCGAATCCTATTACAGAAGACTTATCGAAAACGCTCAGGCGGCCCGGGCAGTCGGAAGATTCGGTGAAGGCGCTCCGGTGATTTCCCTTTACACCGCCGAACACGAAGGCGATACCCTGGCGGGTATCATCGTGGCCCGAACCGGTAGTCGGTCGGTCTACATGTACGGAGCTTCCGGCGTACTGAAGCGGGAGTTGATGCCCAACCAGTTACTTCAGTGGACCGCCATCCGGGATGCCCGAAACGAGGGTGCTCTGGAATACGATTTTTTCGGAATTCCCCCGGCCGACGATCCATCTCATCCCATGCATGGTCTCTGGCGCTTTAAAACCGGATTCGGCGGGGACATCCTTCACTACAGAGGAGCCTGGGATTTTGCCTTTAAACCTGTCGTCTACGGCTTGTATCGTTGGGCGGAGAAACTGCGTGGTCGGCTGGCCGCCCTCCGGAAAAAGTCTGCCTGAAGTTCGTCCTTGGAATTAATTAAAGAGCCAGGCGATAAATAGTTGCCAGGTCCTCATCGGTGTAGCCCTCGATACCCCAATACCCGCATAAAGTCCTTGCCTGTTTTACGAGTTCAGGGATATCGGGATTATCAATTCCTGCATCCCGGAGGTTTACCGGACAACCTGTATCTTGAATCCACCGGCTGAATTCCTCGATTACCGTATCGCATGCCAGTCCCTCTTCCAGCCCTTTTATTTTATCGCCCATTTCCAGAATCCTCTCACCAAAGAGGCGAATCCGGGGAGCAATGGAATCCCTTTTATACTTTAACCAGGCCGGGAAAATTGCCGCAAGACCGGCTCCATGAGCAATATCATAAACAGCGCTCAGGGGATGTTCCAGCATGTGATTGGGTATGGTTGCTCCCTCTACACCTGCTTTACCAAGTCCGTTCCATGCAAGAGCACCAGCCCACATTAAAGAAGCTCGGGCATCCTTGTTTCGGACATTCATCTGTACCATTTTTAAACTGGACATAACGGCTCTGACAGTTCCTTCTACAAACCCGTCCTGAACAGGTGCAAAGGAATCAGTGGATGTGAAATAGCCCTCCAGAAGGTGGCTCATAATATCAAAACTGGCATAAGCTGTGTATTTCAGAGGGATAGTGAAGGTTAAAGAGGGATCCAGGAAAGCTACTCTGGGGGCTATTAATGGCGATCGGGCACCAAATTTTTCATTTGTATCGGTGTTGGTAATGACACTTGCCTGATTTATTTCTGATGAGGTAGCCGGCAGGGTCTGGACTGCAATAACAGGGAGTGCCTTTTTTATCGTTGCTTTTCGTGTAAAGAAATCCCAGAGGTTACCGGAGTAACAGGCTCCGGCGGCGATGGCTTTTGATTCATCGATTACACTTCCGCCTCCCACTGCAATTATTACCTCTGCATCCATATCCATTGCTTTTCTGCTGCCTTCACGGGCATGAGTCAGCTCGGGATTGGGTTTAACCCCTGAATACTCCTCGACAGATATATCTGAATCCTCAAGTGTGGAAAAAACCCGATCATACAGGCCGCTCTCCCTTATGCTGCTTCGGCCGTATACAAGGAGTGCCTTTGTACCAAAATCTCTGGTTGTTTTACCAAGATCTTTCAGAATGTTATCACCAAAGATAATCCTGGTAGGGGAGTAGAATTCAAAATTCTGCATTGGTGAACCTCTCGTTTAATTCAGATTAGAGTTATCATATCAAGCTGAGATTGAAGAGTATATGAATAATCTGTAACACCCGGGGATCGCCAGGGATACTCTCTTTCTGCAGTATGGTTTAAAGAAATCACTAAAAAGTGATTCTCTGAGAAAAATCCTTAAAATCGCCTCGACATCCAAGTAGGGTAAGGGCCATATCCAAGCTTGCCTGGGTATGGCTGACCCGACGCAGAATGCCGCGAAGCGAAAGCCCCAAGTCCGACAGACTCCTAAGCTCATCGATCTGTCACCACAATTGAGGATTGATCCCAAGATGTTGATGAGGGCATTCGCTTTTTATCTCTTCCGGATTTGGCGGCTATAAAAAAATGCAGTAACGAACAGGGAATCACTGGAAAGATGATCGTCAGCGTATTGAGTCTCTTGTAAAGGAAATATTCAGTAAAAGCAGCCTATTAGATCCGCTCGGTCTCCATGGCCCGTCGTTTGACGAAGTTTTCAACGGTTTCCAGGCATGCGATCAGATTCCGCCTCTCCAGTTCGGATAAAGATTCCAGATCCACGCCGTCATCGGTTCTCACCGGTTGGCGATGTCCCTCCAGCTGTTTTCTGAACCGCAGGCCCCAGAACGTTTCGAAGGCCAGCCGGAGATCCGTTGCGGATGAATTTCCGATAATCCCTGCGGCTTGCAGTGCATTCAGCCGTTCCAGGGTGCCGACGGCACGAATCCCGTGGATGAGAGCCATGAGTCGGAGTTGAATTTCCAGGGGTTTGAGGGCTTCCTTGATATCGATAAAACCGCCGCTGCCTTTTTTCGGACTCGGCGGATGGTAAAGCATGGCGCTACTGCGAAACATCCTTATCAGTCCCGGCGAATCCCTGCCGATATTACCGAGTCCGGAATCCAGAGCGGCGTACAAATTCTCGTTGCCCCAGGCATGGCGCCGATCCAGAACTACATTGAGTTCCAGGAGCGACTGGGGCTTCGGGTCTTCCGACCACTCGGCAATCCTTGATTTCCATTCGGACTCGGACAGACACCACCTGGGATTCACCGGCATGACGCCGCCGTCGCATCTGGGGAATCCGGCTTTTTCGAGCCCTGTGCTCACTTCTGCGGCAACGGTCAGACAGTGCCGCCGGATTTCATCAACCGGCAGTGTAGGGTGGTCGGTGAAGATGAGGGCACCGTCCTGATCGGAGAAGAGAGTCATCTCCCGGCGGGCGTTGCTTCCCAGGGATATAATAGCCATGCTGACGTTGTCGAGCTGTGCGGCGGCCAGGTCGGCGAACCGGGACAGGCAGGCATCATAGACCTCCGCTACGGCCCTTCTGAGCACGGCTGCCGGAGCACCCGAATCCATCAGCCGGGTGAGCCGGTCTCCCAGGGTGCCGGCGGTTTCGAGAACCCTCACCCGGTCCGGGGATTCGGAAATGGTCGCGGCGATGTCTTCCGCGGCAGCGGTACCGAGGATTGCCCCCGGTACTTCGGGAATGCCGATCCTTTCCCCGGCGGTCAGGGGCCTTCGGAAGGATACGATATGCCCGTTGGACCCCGGCAGAAAGATGCGGGAGATACCGAGCTGGAGTTCCCATGTGCTGCCGTCAGGCCGGCGGGTGGTGACCGTCCAGGAACCGGAAGGCGCCTCTCCACTTTTCAGGGCGCTCAGAGCCCTCCGGGCCGGATGGTTCAGGTCCATCAAATCGTCCAGCAATCCTTCCGGGCCGGAGGTCAGCAGGTCATCCTCACTTCGTCCCAGAAGACGGCACAGGACGGGATTCACGAAGAGAACGACCCCTCCGGCGATGAGCATATAGCCTTCCATCGAGGCTTCGGCCAGGGCCCGGTAACGCTCCCTGGCTTCTTTCATTCCCTCTTCCGCCGTATCCCGACGGCGTTCCACCCGGAGGGCACCGGCCAGCACCCAGACCAGGAGGAGCATCGACACAAGGGCGATTCCCCCGAACAAGGCGCCGAGCCTTCTGGTGAGTTTCTCCAATTGGTCTTCGACGTCGTGAATATACACCCCGGTGCCGACAATCCAGTCCCATTCGGGGAAATAACGGACATAAGACAGTTTGGGAGCCTTGGCCCCGGGATCGTCCCAATGCTGCCACCAGTATTCGATGTAGCCCTCGCCGTCACTGAGGGCGATCAGGGCTGCCTCACGAAAGAGGTAAACACCGTCGGTATCTTCCCGGTCCCGGTATTCGCTCAAGTCTTGACCCTCCAGTTCCTTCTGATAGGGATGCATTACCATCACCGCTTCTCCGTCGATGATCCAATAGTATTCCTTATTACCGGAACCGTAGCGCATTCGCCGGATTTCCTCCGATGCTTGAAATCGGGCTTCGGCCGAATCCATCAACCCGCTCCGGATGTTGGCCGCATAGTGTTCCAGGACTCCGACGGCGACGGAGGTGAGCTCCCGGATCATCTCCTTCTTCAGGTTAAGCATGTTATCCCGGGAAACCGGCACGATAACCACGAACAGGGAGCCGATGAGCAGGATAAGGGCGGTAAAAACCGGTAGAAGAAAACGCCATAGAAATCGCGTTCCTCTGTGCCGGGCCGCTTGTGCCATCTTTTCGTAATGTCTGCCCCGGAAATATTCCGCCAGGTCGTCGGGATTCGGATGATTTGAGTCCGCCTCATGGTATTTCTCCCGGAACGCTCCATTCTCAAAATCCTCGCGATAGGGAAAGTAACCGTCGTAATCATCCCGGACATGGCGTTCGAAAACGGCATTGATGATGTCATCGGTATACACACCGCGGAACTCTTTCCGGACTTCTTCCAGGGCTTCCCGGCAGTGACGGTGTTTCCGGTGGGAATAGGGATCGTATCCCGGCCGCTGTCCGTAACGCAGGAAATCGGTGAACCCCTCGGCGTCAAAGTACCGATCGATCCAGTGATGGATGTCCTCGGCCCTGTGACCCAGGAGAGCTTCGGTCTTGTCGGCATGCTCACGGATGGTCATGCCTCATGTTGGGGGCATTCGGCGAGGCGGGTCAATGCCGGCGACAAGGGGGTTTTCTTTCAGCTGTTCGGCGGGTAATCTGGCTGATATCACTTCCGGAGGTCCGAATATCCGTATCCCATACCGAATCGACTGGAAAGCCGAAAGACCTAAACAACTCATTCAACTCAGCAGAAAGCTGGCGCCCCTCATCCTGTCGGCGGTAATTACCGCCGCTTCATTCCTTGCCGTCGGGAATCAGGACGTCAGGCAGAGATTGAATCGGACCGCCATGCAGGCTCTCTCATCCCATTTTCTTCAGGTGGTTGACGCTTACTTTCTGCCGCTTTTCCAGTTCATGTCTTCGGCATCGTTGTGGACCCGGGTCGGGAGCATCGATTCCCTGGGGAATCCCGAATCCTACATAGAGATTTTATATAAAAATCTTGAGGCGATGAGTTCGGTATCTGCCTTTTCCATGTCTGACGGAGAGGATAAGGAGCTGGTACTCCGTCTGCCGGCCGAGGGCGGTTATGAATGGTACGAAACCGTTCTGGGGGCCGAGGACTCACTCATTTCCAAACGGAACGCTGTGGATGTCCCCTATTTCAATCTTGGAGATGTGGAAGATGTTTCCACTTCATGGGGCGAGATACCGGTGTGGTTCCGGTTCAGTACCCCCTATATGCTGCCGGGGCAGGATGTTCCGGGGAGTACGATTCGAGCCAGGATTGGAGACAGGAATTCGGATTTCGAAATGAAAATCTGGCTCGATCTCCCTCTTTCCCTCATGACAGGGTCGTTGGAGAGTATTGAGAGGTTTCCCGATGCCATCGTATTTCTTCTACTGCCGGGGGATGAGTTCATCATGTTTACCGTCGATAAGCTTGTCGCATTGGCCCGAGGGTCCGATGAGCCCCGGATTGAGGATCTGCATATCGGTATCGATGTCGATAAAGATCTCATTGCCCGGGCCCTCAGAGGATCGGATGTTATCGAAACCGGGCAACGCCTCGAAACTTCATTTGATTATAACCACAGGTCCTGGAGAGCGGACTATCGTACGCTGTCTGTGGGATCCAGGGAAGTGCTGATCGGTACCTTCATTCCTGTGGAATCCCTCTGGACCTCAGATCTTTTCCTCCCGGTCCAGTTGGCCGTTGCCGTCCTTTTCGGATTCGCAGCTCTGATGACCTTATTCATTATCCGGGACTTCCGGCGGAATGCCCTTCGACCGACGGAAGAAGAGCTGCTCAGAGTCCTTATAGCCGGTGGAGAATCATCATCCCTGGAATTCAAGTCCTCCCTGAGATGGGATTACAGGGAAGAAAAACCCAGCA
>JAUVIY010000075.1 GCA_030592625.1 Spirochaeta sp.
ATACATGTTCAGCCGATACTCATTCGTGTTCACCGCTTCGAAGGCGATCCTGTTTTCCACAAGATGTGACTGAATAGCCGGGGGTATTTTCCGGTTTCCATTCTGAACCGTGAAAATCTCGCTCTTTTCAGGCCGCTTGTAGAGCCAGGTTAGAAGAGTCAGTTCGTCATCAGAAAGGTTGAACCCTTTCAGATCCGCACCCCATGTGAGCCCTTCAACCCCATCGACCACCGTAGGGTAAAACCAGTTCCAACCACCCTGAAATTCGAACAGATCGTGCCATTCGGCATCCTTGTTCACAATTTTGCCGTTCAGCGGCAGTACGGTACCCATCGGAATCGGGATTCCCTCTCCGAGCTTATCCAGATCTTCCGTCGTCATCGTTTCAAGACCCGGCCAGAAAATCGCTTTGTCACTGGCAACCAGTGCGCTTTCTTCAGAGGAAATATCCACTGCCGGCAATGGAGAGAACACCAGCGGAACTTCCAGATAATCCCCCGGTATTCCGGGGGCCGGTTCCGTAACTTTGACTTCGGAGCTTGTTTCTGCGGTAACTACGGTCTCAGCTTCCGAATTCTGTTCCGGGATTGAAGCCGTCTCGCTATCGGCGCACCCGAGGATGAAAATTGCGAGAAACACTGAAACGATGAAGCCCGTGAACCTGAACAAATACCTGGATTTCAGCATTGATTGCCCCTTATTGAATGATGACCTCTGGCGCCCTCACCTTCAAGTCCAGATTCGTGTTCCCTACCTGATATGTCATTATGCTATATCCGAGTCACACTGATCCTGGCTCTTTCTTCTCCTCAAACGCCTCCATAATCATCCGCAGCGTTTTGGCACATGTCTCATCACGCCAATCGGTCATATCAGTTCCGAGCTCCGGGGAGAGTCCGTCATTGCCCGTCTTGATGCACCTGGAGCTGAATAATGAGAAGCCAACGACAAAGGCGGTCAACGATTGTAACAGCTCGACTGCCTGGCCCTTACTGAAGCTCTACTGAATCAGGAAAGCAAGACCACTCTCATTTCCGTCGTTAAGTCGTCTTCCGGCCAGAGGCATCATATTCGGATGGACAGTAAGGACTTGGCGGTACTGGGTGAAGATATTACCCATGACGCTCATCCAACCTAACGATGTTAGGCAATATTGTCTCAAGGCTCTGCGAAGGGAGAATCTTTATGCGAAGCAACAGGTTATTATCACAAATGAATGGGCGTGATGTGTATTCTTATGAGTCTTGCGTTCGTAGTGTGGTCTATTTACTTTGTGCATAGGAAGCGTGGCTGGATGGTTCAGTTTTTGCTCGCTTTGGCCATGCTGCTCACAGGAGGAGGGTTCGCCCCGCCTATCATCGGCGTACTGGCTGGTGTTGCCGGGATCCGGAGCAATACGCAAAATGGTAAAAAGCACTCACGCCTACCGGCAGGCATCCAAAAGAAGCTCTCTAATGCATGGCCGTGGATATTCGCAGTTTGTACTTTCCAGTGCAGCATATGACGCCGATAAACGAGAACATCTTACGGTTTCGAATACCTCTGATCGGGAGTCCGGAACACAATAACTCCGTATTTCTTATTGTCCCCCTTTTGAAACAATTACATCAATTACGTCTTTTGATGCATTTGATCTCAATGCGATATCGAGTGCAGTCTCACCGTTACTAGTAGTGATGTTCGGATCAATGCCGATATCTATCAAGAGCTCCACTACTTGGGGATTATCGGAATGATACGGTAGATATTCTGAATTTTGAATTGTCATATCCATCCCTGCTGCCGCATAATGTAAAGCTGTAAATCCTGATTCGGAAACTGTATCTATATCGGCGTTTCTGTCGACCAGATATTTCACAATATTCAGGTGACCGTACTTGCTTGATATATGCAGGGGAGTTTCATCATAATTGTTTTGCATATTGATTTCTGCACCTTTTTTCAGGAGAAGTTTGACGACTTTATCAGATGCTACATAGATAAGACATATTGATTCAGAAGACATTCCAGCTATTCTCATTTCTCTCAGGCTTCCTTCACACCCACAGTGCAGCGGACTCTGTCCGGTATCATCAGTACCATTTACATCAATCCCAGCTGCTATCAAATGCAGAAGGATATCATCCCTTCCGAAACGGGCGGCGGTGTGGAGAAGGGTTGATCCATGATATTCAGCTGATAATGAATCTAATCCCGTATTTTCAAGTGTATAAAAGAGTTCCGGAGAATATCCATATATTAATGTCAAGAATAAAAGTCTATCGGTTTCAGGAATAGCCCCTTTCTCCATAACATAGAAAACAAGCTGTTCATTCAAATCAAATGACTTTTCAAGAATCGACGTACCGTCTGAACATAGAATGTCGGTCCTGGTACCTCCGTCAATAAGCATTTCTGCAGATGCATATGAACCGGCTTGAACAGCAATTTCAAATGGGATTCTACCGGGATCACCCCCTCCTCTCAGATTTGGATCGGCTCCATATGACAATAACAGTGCAATAAAACCTGGTCCATTGACGTTGTCATAAGCAGCTGTTGTCAGTGGAGTATTATTTAATATAGATTCTTCAGGTTTATTTGCCAATAAAGGGTCTTCAGAAAGCATATTTTCAACTTCTTCATACATGTTTTTCCGGATAAGAACATGTATTGATTGTTTATCATCACTTACCATAAAAGGGAGCATATAAAGGCAGGAATTAAAAAATATAATAACGGAAAGAGAAAGGATCGTTTTTTTTATCATTATCTAACTCCTATTGGTGCTTTCAAGTATATTACTATTACATGCTTTATTATTGAACCTCTACAACCACCGAACTTTATCAAGAGTTCATTTGTTGAATGTGTGACATGGAGTATACTATCATCGGGGATTGAAGGGAGAATCGGATGCCTGATCGCTTGTTCGTTGTACTTGTGTTGACCTTTGCTGCATGGGTGGGATTCGCCGACGAGGCGCTGATCCTCGACTTATCCGGTGAAGTTTCCGTTATCTCAATCGGATTGTCTCGTCCTGCGGCCAGGGGTGAAACCCTGATGCCGGGGGATATAATTATAACGGCCGCCGATGGGAAGGCGGTAATCATTCTCTCCGACGGTAACAGGCTCGATCTTCTCCCGAACAGCCGGATGGAAGTCAAATACCAAAACGAGGCGGGTAACGATACGATCTTCGGACGACTCTGGGGCCTGATGAAGGGCAAGTTCGCCGAGGCAGAGCGCGTAGGTGCCCACGTCGGGGCTGTCGGTACTATGAGAGGGTCGAACACCGAAGCTGAAGTGTTAAGGGATTTCAATCTCACGGATACGGACGAGAAGGTCCTTGAGGAACTGCTCCGGCAAGTGGATGTTGAAGATTTGCCTTCGGAAAGCGCCGATCTTATCAAAGGTATGGTCCTCGAAGATTACCGTCAACTGAGACGAGCGGAGGAACATTACCTTCGAATTCTTGAGGAAAATCCCGCGGATATCATGGTGATGGATCTCCTGATCAATCTCTACCTCAGGAATCAGGCAGAAGTGAAGGCGAAGGAGATGATCGAAAGAAAAGACGGGATTATCACGTCTTCGGTTCCCATAGCCACATGAACGGGAATCGCACCTTCTCATCGCTCCTGGCTTTCGCAATCATAACAATGTTCACCATCTCCGTATCCGGATTCGAATACACTGCGGATACCGGGAAGATCGAACATCGAGCCGCTGAGTTCAGTGCCTGGAGTCGAAGTACGATAACAGGCAATCCTGAGATCCGGATAGACCATCCTCATCTCGGTCCGATCTGTGCGGCCTCGTTCTCTCCTGATGGCCGCTTGCTCGCAACCGGATCGTACGATCAGACACTGAAGCTCCGGGATGTTTCCACAGGAGCTGTGATACAAACCTATCGTGGTCATGAAGGCGCAGTTATTTCAGTGGAATTATCACCAGATGGACGCCATATCATTTCGGGATCGGCCGATTCGACGGTGGTCGTCTGGAACACCGTATCGGGAGAATCACTCATGGTGTTCGAAGGGCATGATGATGAAGTCCGGGCTGTCCGCTACTCCCCGGACGGACGGATTATCACGTCGGCGGCCATCGATGGAACCATCAGATTCTGGAATGCCGAAACAGGTCGATGTCTACACACCATTGATGGGTTGACCGATCCGCCGCAGAACCTGGTGTACTCAGCAGATGGGAGATTCATTGCATCCGGCCATGAGTACGGTTCCGTTCGCCTCTGGGACGCGAAGACCTATCACCTGATCCGTGAATGGGACGGCAGTGACGAATGGATCGGCTCGATGAGCTTCTCCGCAGACAGCCGGATCATCGCCGTGAACACCGGTTCAGGAGGCATCCGGCTCTACGAGACAGAATCAGGATCCACTGTCGGCACCGTAGACGGTCAAAAATCGATTTTCACTCCCGACGGGCAATATCTGGCGACCTCCTTCGGAAGCGACCTGTACCTCAGGGATAACGCCACCGGTCGTATCATGGAAAAACTTCGGGGGCACACTGATCGTGTCGTAACTCTGAATTGTTCACCGGACGGTCGATACATCTCCTCGATATCGGAGGACAATACCCT
The DNA here is from genome assembly GCA_030592625.1 of Spirochaeta sp. Lineage (GTDB taxonomy): Bacteria > Spirochaetota > Spirochaetia > DSM-2461 > DSM-2461 > UBA2779. The sequence continues at coordinate 4,589 of JAUVIY010000075.1, forward strand.
GAGAATCTGGGATACGTCGTCACAAGGGACTCCAGTACGCATATTCGGCGGTTACAATTTCCCCCGAGTGCCGATATCTGTGAAATTTTCCCCCGATGGTCGATCCTTTGCGTTTTCCGAGAGGGGAGGCCTTCTCGAGTATGGGATAATCGGGATTCGGGATGCGGCCTCCGGCATCCTCCTACGATACTATCCGGAGGAAATATCCGGACGCAGTACCATTGATTACACACCGGACAGCTGTTTCCTGCTGACCGGATGGCATAACAAAAACACCCTTCGAATTCGGGATGCGATAACCGGTGAGCTGCAGATGGAACTCGAAGGTCATCATTTCAGTATTTCTCCGGACGGCCGGACCCTGGCCAGTGGCTCCGGTAAGGTGATCAGGTTGTACGATCGGCCCACCGGAGACCTGTTGAAAATTATCGAAGGGCATGCCGAAGCCATCCTTTGCCTCGACTTCTCCCCGGATAACAGGATTCTCGCATCCGGTTCCATGGATGGAAGTGTCCGTCTGTGGAATACCGAAACGGGTCGATTGATCCGTACCATCGATGGGGGATCCCCTCCGATCTGGAGTCTTGCGTTCTCCAGCGATGGCCGCTCTCTGGCTTTCAGCTCCGGTGGCCGGGAGATTCAGATTCGGGATACCGATACAGGGGAAATCGTCCAACTGTTTAATGGTCATATAGATCGGGTCACTGACCTGGCGTTCGCCAACAGTGATCATCACTTAATCTCTTCGTCTTACGACGGTACCGTAATGATATGGGATACCGGTTCCGGTACGCACTTGAGGACACTGAATGGTCATACGGGTTCGGTCGGATCACTTTCCGTCTCCCCCGACGGCAGGTATGTGGTTTCCGCATCGTCAGATTCCACGATAAAGCTTTGGGCGCTGCAGGATGGTGAACTGCTCTACACCTCAGTAACAGGTCGGGATGGTTCATCTCTGACATGGACTCCTGAGGGATACTTTCACGGTGATCAATCCCTGGCTATGGAGAGGGTGTTCCTCGTGGACGGCCTCTCGAGCCGCCGCCTTGGCGAAGACTATGGAAAGTATCATCGACCGGATATCGTCCTGGCCAGGGTGAACCGGCAGGATATCGAAACATTGGAAGGTTACACACCCGATCGCGACGCAATCGCGGTCTTAGGGCTACAGACGGAGGAACACGCATCCGATTTCGAAAGTTGGGCGAAAGATCTCCCGGGAGATGACCCATCGATCAACGTCGCATTACCCCATACCAATCACATCGAATCCTTGTCATTTTCACCGAATGGACAATTCATTGTCTCGGCATCTTCGGATTCGAGCGTCAGGATCTGGGATACGGCAACAGGAGCTTTGGTACATCGTATTGATGAAATGGCGGATTCCGTTGGATTCACCGCCGATGGAAAACATATCGTCACGTCGGCGATGAACGACGAACCGATCAAGTCCTGGAACCTGGAAAGCGGCCTTTTATACAGGAGTACAGGCGATCAGTCAGGGGGAAAAACCGCAGTCGCTATGGGATTCGACGGACGTCATGTCGTTACCGCATCGAATGACGGTTCCATCCGTCTCTGGAATACCGGCACCGGCGAACTTATGAGAACGATACGGGAACCGCAGGGGCACATCGATTATCTGGCCGTGTCGCCGGACGGATCACGAATCGCAACGGCAACCAACAAGTTGATGGAACGGGGCGTCCATGTCTGGGATTCGACAAGTGGCGAACAACTCGGATCCTACGGGTTCTCATCTTACAGACCGGGAGTCCTGTGCCTTGCCATCTCACCCGATGGGCGCTATTTCGCGGTCGCGACGGAAGATAAAGTCATCAGGATCCGGGACATGAGATCCGGCCGAACGGTATCAACACTCCGGGGTCATACCGACTTTGTCGTTACCCTGGCGTTCTCATCCGACGGAAGACATATCGCCACCGGATCATACGACGGGACGGTACGGTGTTGGGACCCGACGACAGGAGAGACCTTATGGATCAATGATCCGTTTACCATTACAACTCAAGCGAATATGGGTCCCTCAAGGGACTGGGGTATCATCACTTCCCTGGCGTTCTCCCGGGACGGTTGCCTCCTGGCCGTCGGATCCTCCGACCGCAGTATACGACTCCTCGACAGCTCACATGGGAATATCGAAAGTGTCCTGGGTGGAAAACTGCTGAATGCTGAGACCCTGGCCTCCTCTCCCGACGGACGATACTTCCTGGTCGGTTCCGGTAGTCGAGTGGAACTCCGGGAACTGGCAACCGGTCGATTACGCCGTGGGTATAATATCAATCCTCCCGGAAGAGGCATCGCAGCGGACTTCTCACCGGACGGAAGGCATTTTGTTATCGGAACCCTGGTGCTCGCTTCGAATTCCGAATCTTCGAATTTCATTCCCACCCTGATTATCATGGATCTCCAGTCCAGCGATGTCATTCGGATTCAGGATGGCCATCAGAAAACCATCGAATCGGTGTCGTACACCCGGGATGGTCGGCGTATCATCTCCGCCTCCGATGATGCGGTGGTTATCCGTGAAGCCGCGACGGGGAGAATCTTGATGTCTTTCGGTGGAGATGGAGGTATAACCGCCCTTTCCGACGACGGGCGATTCCTGGCGACGGCATCTCAGTCCGGCGGGAGCATCGGTCTACGTAACCCGGAGTCAGGTGCGCTTATACAATCGCTGGATGTTCCCTGTGACGGCGATAATGAAATTGAAGCGTTCCTGTTCGGCGGAGCACAAACTCTTTCCTTCTCCCGAAACGGCCGTTTTCTCATTGCGGGCACCGGGCACGGATACCTCCGAACCTGGGACACCGAAAGTGGCGAACTCATCTCCCGGTACAACAGGCATTCACACCCTGTGGAATCCGTCTCCCACTCCCATAACGGACATTTCTTCGCATCCGGAGATTCCGCCGGAATCGTCAAGCTCTGGGACACAGGAACCGGCGAACTCCTGGTAACGATGAACGGGCATGTGAACTCGATCAGATCCGTCCGCTTCCTACCGGGGGATGAGATTCTCCTGACCGGTTCCCGGGACTCCACCGTCAAGGCATGGCGGATACCCGACGGGAAACTCCTGTACTCCACCATCAGCGACGGTTCCGGGAACACCCTGACATGGACCCCCGACGGTTACTTCGGAGGCTCCGAAATCCTGGCCCGGGACAAGGTGCACATCGTCGATGGACTGAGCACATACTCCATCGATCAGTTCTTCGAAGCGTTCAATCGACCCGACGTCATCAGGGCCCGGATGGCCGGCGATGATACCGCGATGTCGGGAACCCGGCTCTTCGATACCATCGCACCGCCACCGGAGTTACTTCTTGAGGGCCGAACTCCGGATGGAAGGTTCGTCGGCTCGCCCGAAGAAATCTCCATCATGGACGGAACGGCGACCATCCGGGTTCTCGCCAACGATATGGGCGGCGGGATCGAAGAAATCCGGATTTTTCACAACGGCTCCCGAATTGTCTACGATTCCCGGAATATCGGGGTCCGTACCGAAACGGGATCGATGCGGGAATACACCGTTTCCCTCGTTTCCGGTGAGAATACCTTCAAAGCGGTGGGATTCACCCCGAGCCGCATTCAGAGCATACCGGCCTCATTAACCATTCGGAATGACGATTCCACCGCCGATGCACCGGAATTATGGGCCGTATCGGTAGGTATCAACAGTTACCGGAACAGCCGCTACAACCTGAACTATGCCATTAGCGACGCAAGCGGATTTCTCAACACGATCAAAGAGGCCGGAAATGGCCTGTACTCGGACATTCACGATTTCCTGATCGTCGATGAGGAAGCCACCCGGGACGGAATCATCTCCGCGATAGAGAAGGTCCGAGATGAATCCGACCCGGAAGATGTATTCATGTTCTTCTATGCCGGACATGGAATCGCCATGGAAACGGAAATGGGTGGACGCTCGGAATTTTTCTTCATCCCCACCGAAGTCACCCAGATGACGGATATCAACATGCTGGATGAATCCGGGATTTCCGGCCCCGAGTTCGAGAATATGGTGAGCACCATCCCGGCCCGTAAACAGCTGCTGGTGTTGGATGCCTGCAATTCCGGTGCCATAAACGCCGCCTTCGGCATCCGGGGAGCGGCCGAGGAGATTGCCCTGGCAAGGCTCGGACGAGCCACCGGTTCGGCACTCATCGCCGCCAGCAGGGACGATCAGTTCGCCCAGGAGTTCGCCGAGCTGGGGCAGGGAGCCCTCACCAAAGCTCTGTTGGACGGCCTTGAAGGGGATGCCGCCCAGGCCGGAGGAGAAATTACCGCGGGGAGCCTGAAGAGTTACGTCGAAACGACACTGCCCGTCATCACCGAACAGTATCTCGGAACGGCACAATACCCCACGGGTTTCATCTTCGGACAGGATTTCCCCATCGGTCTAAGTCGCTGATCGAATTGATGTTCCTGTTGAAAAAATGACCTCTGGCGCCCTTAAGCTTAATACCTTCCCCGCTCCACGATCCCGTGATAGCTTATATTCATGATCTACAGACCCTACGATCCGAAAAAAGATGAAAAGGCCGCTATCCGAATCTGGCGGGAGTGCGGCTGGCACGATCTGAAGAAAAGCAAGAAGACTCTCGAGGTATTCAGGAATTTCCTCGGTTGCGGAACGGCTGATGTTGCGGAATTCGAGGGTGAAGCCGAGTGCCTGGTCACCACACATCGGGGGAGCATCGGTCTGCTGAAAACAGAGCTTCCTTTTCGGGCCGTCACCTGCGTTACCGTCGGCCGGCTGCTGCGCCGACAGGGTTCCGCCGGAAAACTCACCGCTCGGGCCGTGATGAAAGCCGCTGTTGATGGTGATGCCGTTGCCGGCCTGGGGGTTTTCGACCAGGGATTCTACGACAAGCTCGGCTTCGGTAATTTCCCGTACATTCATACGGTCGCCCTGGATCCCCTGAGCCTGGATGTGCCCCGCCTGAAGCGTCCGCCGGTCAGGTTGACGGCTAAGGACATCCCCCGGATAACCGCCAATATCGCCGAACGTCATTTTCATCACGGACTGGTGAAAATCACCCTTGACGGCTTTTGGGACATGGTGGTGTCCGAGTCCGAGGAAGGATTCGGTCTGGGTTTCGAAGATGAAATGGGCAGGCTCTCCCATCACTTTTGGGCCAAACCCAAGGGTGAGAGCGGTCCATACGATATCTGGTGGATGGTGTACCGGGATTACGAGGGGCTCATCGAGCTTTTATCCCTGCTGAAAAACCTCGGCGATCAGGTGAATACCTTCAAACTGCGGGAGCCATGGGGTATTCAGA
>JAUVIY010000143.1 GCA_030592625.1 Spirochaeta sp.
CTGGCCGAATCCATCAGGTATATCTGCAGATCAGGAATACCGGGAGATATCGCCGAATGCGGTGTCTGGAAGGGGGGTGCATGCCTTCTGGCTTCCCTTATTCTGGCAGCTGAGGAAACCAATACAAACCGGCGTATCTGGCTCTATGACACATTCACCGGCATGGTGCCTCCGGGAGAAGATGACCGGATCGCTTCCAGTGGACAGCTACTATCCGAACGGAATCCGGAAGGATGGTGGGCCTCCGGCATTGCCGAAGTCAAAGAAACTCTCAATCGATCGCCTCTCAATGAGAAGTCATATCAGTTTGTTCCAGGACCTGTTGAAGAAACACTCGATAGGGAAGTCCCGGAAATCCTTGCCGTTCTTCGGCTCGATACGGATTGGTATGAGTCCACCATGAAAGAACTTGAAGTGCTTTACCCCCGTCTTTCACCCGGAGGTGTTCTTATCATTGATGACTACGGGCATTTCACCGGTGCAAAAAAGGCCGTGGACGATTTTTTTAAAAAACGCGGTGAGACAATTCTGCTGCATCGAAGTGATTATACCGGACGGGTCCTGATTAAGAATTGAAAACTCGCCGGTATCTGTAATCCGGTATCCATCAATTCGAAGACTATGGAATGAAAACAGCTGATATCTCCCCGAAACGGAGTGGAAAGACAGCACTTCCATACTTTACAGCTGCCGGGGTCCAAAGGGTTTCTCGATCGGGATTGTCGGATTTTTCAAGTATCAGCTCTCTGCCCGGATTGGGACAGTGGGTCCTTAACAACTCCTCACCGGACTGTGCAATGACGATAAAACGGTTTGGCCTGTGATTGAAAAAAGCCTTTCGATCTGGGGTAAAAGAACGATGTTCCACAATCCCTCAGCGAGTCCAGCGTTGCATCATTGATATCAAATCATCATCGTCCCATTCGATTGCAACCGTAACAACGGCGACGGCCGATCCATCCCTGTCGATCAGAATTGATGTGGGCAGCCCCGAAACACCGATAGCCCTGGCAGCATCTGCATTAATATCGAGGTACACGGGAAACCCTATCTCGAACTCGGTTACGAAAGATTCAACAAGGTCCTGAGGTTCCTGAACATTCACGGGAATCATGACAAAGTCACCGTCTTTGAGTTCTTCCGCCCGGCATGGTGGACACCATGAAGCCCAGGTTCCGGAGTGTCTCGCTTTCCGGAGGTCCTTTGGCGCGTGAACAAGCCGAAAAAACCAGCAATAACATGATTGAGACCAATATGAAAAATCTCGATAAGGATTTCACTATGTTCTCCCCTGTACCGGTAATTATCGGACAGTCATTATGATGAGTGCCATAGCATTGTGTAAGGTATGTGCGGTAACAAGAACAAAGAGTCCCGGGCGACGAAAAAAAATAATTGAGTAAGCGGCTCCTGATGCAGCGGCAAAGAAGACAGCACTCCAACCCTGCCAGAGATGCAGGGACGCAAAGGAAATCACCGAGGTGGCGAAAACCAGAGAGCGAGGCCAGCCCAGTGCAGGAAGAGTCGAAAGAAGCCAGGAACGGAAGAACAGTTCTTCGGTTAATGCTGTCGACAGCGCAAAGATGATAATCAGACCCATGCCTTTCCAGCCGCTCAGAAAAACCGTATATGAATCGTCGGATGCCGGAAGGACAAAACTCAGAAACGCTGTAAGGGTCAATAAAATCAGAAGAACAGGTACATCAGATAGTACCGGTCGATTCCAGCCGCGGCGACGACGGTCTTCAGGAGTACCGTACAATGAAATGAATAATAACAGCGCCAGAATCGGTAGACCTCGGATAAAGGATATTGTGATTGTCTTTTCATCCAGTATGATGGAAGTTGAAGCCTGCTTCAGTAATATCCCGGGAAGTACAAGGACGACCGACACCAGCAATGTTATGATGTAGAAGGGAATGCGCCCTTTCATGAGAAGATTTTAACGGCCTGACGCCGATAATGGAATTAAGTATGTGGATAATCATTCTTGTCGTACTGATAGTTGCACTTGTTCTGATACTCAGTAAACCCGGAAGTATACATCCGCCCAGAATCAATCGGCAGGGTAGAATCGAGTTCTATTCAAAAGGAATGGATGCCGGTTTTTCGTTGTCTGAAATCAATCTCTTGTGGACGGCGGCCAAACGGGCGGACTTATCCCACCCACCGTCGATTTACGGATCGGTTGAGGAACTCGACAAAGCCATCAATCAGATTGCCGGGAGTAAAAAGTTTTCCGACAGGAAGGGAGTGGAACCGGAGACTCTCATACTGAAAAAACTGTTTGAATACCGTAAAAAAGTCGAAATGAGCCGACCGAAATACCGGTCAGGTTTGAAAAGCACCAGAAATATTGCCATAGGTCAGAAACTCACAATCCGAGCAGATGGTGCAGGGCTATATACCTCCAAAGTTGTGGAGGTTGAACAGGGTTATCTTACAATAACAATACCTATTGGTGATCCGCTCCCTGGAGGATTCAGCTGGCGTCAGGTGAAGATCAACGTGTATTTCTGGAGAAAGGAAGATGCCGGTTACTTTTTCCAGACTCGAGTTGTCGACAGGTTTTACGACAGACGGAACCTGAATTTCAGGATTTATCACAGTGATAATATTCTTCGGAGTCAAAAAAGACGGTCAGTAAGAGCTACTGCGAGAATCTCAGCCCGAATGTACCCCCTCAAAGGTCTTGAAGAAGCCAATGAGTGGATGGAATCGTCACCCGGACTCAGTTGTCTCATCGTGGATCTCTCCGAGGACGGCGCCGCATTGAAAATCGGCGGTAGAGGTAAAAAAAATCAACCCTTCAAGCTGCAGTTTAAAATCAGGGACGAAATTGTTGTCGTGTCAGGTGTTGTCAAGAGGGTTCAGTACAAAACCAAAGAGGATGTATCGACACTGCATGTCGAATTTCTGCCGCCCCCTGAGGTTACCAGGATGATTCTTCTTGCTTATGTATTCGATATCGATCGCACCAGAGCCAATGGAAATAATGAAGCTCAGGACACGTTGAATGTTATCTCGGGTATCTCAGCGGAAGAACCTGAAGAGGTTTTACCGCTGGAGGAGGAGATCCCTGAAGATAACGCTGAGACTGAAGACGGCGTCGAGGAATTGGAGAGTGTTCCCGACGACTAAAGCCTTGCGATTTTGACATCCTTCCCAAACCTTGTTAATTTTCATTCAGATATAAGGAGTTCATGAGGTTTTTATGAGGAATTTCTATTTTACATTGGGCATGATCATGCTCCTGGTACTGGCGTCCTGTGCCGGCACGCCGGCTGAGGATACATCAGCTCCGGAACTTACTGTAGAAACCGTATCTGCAGATCCTGTTCTTATATGGAAACCGGATTCAGTCGTGTTCAGATATGTGGACGGAACCGTTGATAAAACTGTCATGTATACATATGACGACGAGGGTCGACTTCTGAAATCCGAGGATTTTGATAGTCGGGGGACACTTTTATTCAAACGGCAAATCACGTATAAGCAGGGAGACTTGATCAGTGAAGAATTATCCGACCGTTTCGGCCCCATTTCCCTTACACAATACGAGCTTGGTGATAACGGTCATGTTATAGAACAGATTAAACAGGATTCCAGGGGCGAAGTCCTTTCCATAATCTCATTAAGCTACAATGACGGTCTTCTGGTGAAAACAACGGCTCGTGACGCTTTCGGAAATACACATATGGTGTCTGAATACAGCTACCAGGATGGCTTGGTTATCCTCGTGCAGTACATATTACCTGATGGTACCGAAGATGCCCGGTTTGAAAGAATTCTGGATAACGGCCGGGTCTCAATGGAAAGAACCACTCTTCCGGATGGTACGGTGGAAATTGCGCGGTTATTCGAATACATGGGAAATCTGATTTACAGCGAAACTCATTATGCAGGAACAGATAAAATCAAATCCGCCACTTTTAATTATGATGAAAACGAGAATGTCATTCGCGAAATCTGGTCCGATAGGGCGGGGAATGATTACGAAGTGATTGAACGGACCTGGAAACGGTTCGAGATAGTCGAGTAAGGGTGGAAGTTGTGAAGAAAGTATTACTTATTATCAGCCTTACGGGTTTTTTTGCTGCCTCAGCCGTCGCAGATCAGGAAGGTGAATCCTGGGCCAGGCTATACCGCCGGATTCCGGATATTAAGCAGAAATATGCGATTATGCAAAACATCATTCCCCTGGACGACAGGAGTCTGGAACCGTTTCTTACCTCATCTCTCGATGAACTGGTTTATGGTGATTTATCTCAATACCGTACCGATAACAGCACATATGAAGACTGGGAAATATTAACCCGGACAATTATCGGAGAGCTTGGTGATATCAAGGGACAGAGCGGCGCCTTGACAATCTGGGATGTCGTAACCACTGCGGAAGTTCCTCTGCTGAAAGCCGAGGGTCTTATTGCATTAGGGAATATTCGCGCAATAAAATTCGCACCGGAAATCGCCATGATGCTGAGAAACTTGAATTTCAATATTCGAGATGACCGGGATGCGGCCGAAATCGAAGCCTATGCTGCGATTGTCGCTCTTGAGAAAATGAAAGAGGATGTCGGATTTGAGTCGGTTTTTTATGCGTCAATCGGCTGGTATCAGAATCGTATCACCGATTATGCGGAAGAAGTCCTTCTGTCGATTTCTGAAGATTCCATGGCTCAGCTCATTGAGATAATGTTAATTGCCTCGGATTACAATCATAAGCGCATGGCTCTGGAGACTGCTATGAAGTCGGACGCACCTGTGGCCGGAAAAGCATCTGCGGCAGTTCTGGCGCTAACCGAAGGGCTGAAATACGCTGAAAGCGATTACTTGCTTCGCCGTAACCTCACCAATCTGAGAATAGATGCCATCACCGCGCTGATTACCCTGGGTGTATCGACATCGGAATCACCCTTTCTGCTCGATGATGCGATTGACAAAGGTGAGATGGATGAAAAACTGATCGCCATTCAGGCTCTGGGAAGCGATGGCGGTGATGAAGCAGCCGAAATACTTGCACGTCGGCTGTCGGAGTTCAATGAGCGGCAAGCCTCTGGAGTAACCCCCGATCAGGAAGAACTCATCATCGTCAGGCAGCTGATTTATGCTCTTGGTGAATCGGGCAATCAGATAGGTATTCAAGCCCTGAAAGAAATGACTTTTGTCGGTTATACCCCGGCCATTCTTCGTCAGGCCGATGAAGCCATGGCAAAAATCGGCGGAAATTAATCCAGGATTGAAGTCCTGAGGGCTATGGGACAGTCAAGTCTCATATGAGGCTTTCTTTATTGGAACTGGCGCCCCCCGCGGCTATGGGGGGCGTTTTTTTTCTGGTTATTGACAGTTTATCATGGATCTCAAATCACCAGAGCATCCCTGTAGTTCTGCTCTCAGTATGTATCGCTCCGGTACTTGCCGTACTGGGATTTATTTGTGTCAGGCGGTTTAATAAGAAAATCTCTTTGACTGCGCTTCTGACACTGATTGGAGCTGGATTCTGTGCCGCTTTTGCTGCAGTAGGAACCTCCCGATTGATAGATCGGGCAGCATCTACCGGGATTCAAACCGAAATGATCCGTTTTGCAACTGTTGCGCTAAGCTCCGATCCGAGGCCTTTATCGCAAGGACGCTGGATTGCTGAGGGACATTTGAAGGAAACCGGATCCGAACATCTCCAAGCGGGTGCAAGAGGGCGTGTGACTATATTTGGTCGCGGAACAACGGACTCTCTGGGCTCAGGCCGTGTAGTCGAAATTGAAGGCAGGCTTACCCGTAATAAGGCCGATTCCGGTGATACTCCATTTATCTTTTCATGTGAATATTTCGAAGAAGGGGCGTGGGAGTCGAAGCTGCAGGAAATCCGTTACGGATTTGCCGCTGAACTGGAACGCCGTTTGACATCAGCGTCTCCCGATACCGCCTCGTTCATGACGGCACTTCTTCTAGGACGCAAGACCGACCCGGGTTCGCCTGTAATGCGTCGTTTCCGGGATTCCGGCTGCATTCACCTTCTTGCACTGTCCGGATTTCATTTAGGACTTATTGCGCTGGCCATGAGAACACTTCTCAAGCCTCTGATTGGGTTCGCAGCCGCATCGGTTTTATCGGCTGTCGGTGCCGTAGCTTTTCTGTTTCTTACCGGCATCCGGCCCTCACTTTTACGAGCTGTTCTGATGTATCTTCTGTGGACATGTGATGCGCTCAGGGGCCGTAAGCTGAATCCTCTGGCATATCTGTCGGCAGCCTTCATCATCCAGATACTCTTGTTTCCCGGTAGTGCATATAATCTTTCGTTTCAGCTCAGTTATTCGGCTCTTGCAGGATTGGCAGTCGGAGGAAAGGCTTATACCTGTATTTTGCAGAGATATCTGCCCGGGAAGGTGGCGGCAGCACTGGGTGCGGGTTTCGGCGCGCAATGCCTGACACTACCCTGGGTGGCGTCGGCATTCGGTGTCTGGCGTCCTGTCGGGATTCTTGCGGCGCCGATACTCACTTCCATGACATCCGCGGCCATGGCGCTGGGTAGTGTGAGGTTGTTTTTCGGCAGCGGCAGTGTTGCAGGTTTGTACCTGAACCGATATCTGAACTCACTGGTTCGCCTGATTGATCTGACGGCGTCACCATTCGCCCGGGTTTCCGCCGTAGAAGTCCCGGTCGGCCTGACCTGGCTCATCGCGTCTGCGGGTACTATACTTCCACTCATCCTGATCCGGAGTATTCACCGCGAACGTCTATCCGATACTGAATCACGATTCCCCAGCCTCCATCCGAGCCTTCCTGGACAGCCGGGAGCTGGCTCCGCGCAAGAGATGGGGGCAGAACTTTCTCATCAACCGGGGAGCCAGAGCAAAAATCATTTC